>CAYNLL010000031.1:0-13828 GCA_964398015.1 uncultured Opitutaceae bacterium
CGCTCCTGTCGGACGCCGACAAGGCGCGCATGAAGGCCATCAACGCGGAGATCGCCTCGCTCCAGACGACCTTCACCCAGAACGTGCTCAACGAGGCGAACGCGTCCGCGGTCGTCGTCGCTGACCGCGCCGAGCTCGCCGGGTTCTCCCCCGAGGAGATCGCGGCGTGCCTGCAGGACGGCAGGTACGTGATCGCCCTGCAGAAGCCGTCCGACCAGGACCCGCTCACCACCCTCGAGAACCGGCCGCTGCGCCAGCGGATCATGGAGGCCTCCCTGGCGCGGGGCAGCCACGGCGGCCCCTACGACAACCGGGCCGTCGTCGCGCGCATCGCCCGCCTGCGGGCCGAGCAGGCGGCCCTCCTCGGCTACGAGAGCTTCGCCGCCTTCACCGTCGAGCCCCAGACCGCCCGCACCGTGGGCGCCGTCGACGGCCTGCTCGCCCAGCTCGCCGTCCCGTCCGTCGCCAAGGCGCGGCGCGAGGCCGCCGACATCCAGGAGGTCATCGACCGGGAGCACGGGGGCTTCCGGGCCGCCTCATGGGACTGGGACTTCTACTCGGAGAAGGTCCGCAGGGCCAAGTACGCCTTCGACGAGTCCCAGCTCAGGCCCTACTTCGAGCTCAACCACGTCCTCCAGGACGGCGTGTTCTATGCCGCCCACCAGCTCTACGGCCTGACGTTCAAGGAGCGGCACGACCTGCCGGTCTACCAGCAGGACGTGCGCGTGTTCGAGGTGTTCGACGCCGACGGCCGCCACCTGGCCTTCCTCACCGAGGACTTCTACGCCCGCCCCTCGAAGCAGGGCGGCGCCTGGATGAACGAGTACGTGTCGCAGTCGGGCCTCCTCGGCAGCCAGGCGACGGTGGGCAACAACCACAACATCCCCAAGCCCTCCCCGGGCGAGCCGACGCTCCTCACCTACGACGAGGTCGTGGGGCTGTTCCACGAGTTCGGCCACGGGCTGCACGGGAT
Source organism: uncultured Opitutaceae bacterium (assembly GCA_964398015.1). GTDB lineage: Bacteria > Verrucomicrobiota > Verrucomicrobiia > Opitutales > Opitutaceae > Palsa-1447. The sequence goes on from CAYNLL010000031.1 coordinate 974, forward strand.
ATTCTCGAATGTGAGGTACCCCCTCTTCGCGGGCACGAACGTGCCGACCGACTTCGTCGAGTACCCCTCTCAGGTGAACGAGATGTGGGCGGCCTGGCCGGAGGTGGTCAGGAACTACGCCAAGCACTACCGGACGGGTGCGCCCATGCCCTCCGCCCTGCTGGACAAGATGCTGGCGACCCGGAAGTTCAACCAGGGGTATGCCACCACCGAGTACCTCGAGGCGACGCTGATCGACCAGGCGTGGCATGAGCTCAAGCCGGCGGAAGTGCCGGAGGACGTCCCGGCATTCGAGGCCGCGACGCTCCGCAAGTACGGCGTCGACTTCGCGCCGGTCCCGCCCAGGTACCGCAGCACGTACTTCTCGCACTCGTTCTCGGGGGAGTACGCGGCCAACTACTACTCGTACATCTGGGCGGACGTGCTCGTCGCCGACAGCATTGAGTGGTTCGCCGGCCACGGCGGCCTGTCCCGCGCGAACGGCGACCATTTCCGCTCCACGGTGCTCTCGCACGGGGGAAGCGTCGAGGCGATGACCCTCTTCCACGAGTTCACGGGGGGCGACCCGGACGTGGCGCCGCTGCTCCGGCGCAGGGGGCTGGATCAAGGCGGGAATTGACCGGGCCCCTCCCGGGCGGGTATGTCTATGCGGCTATGCCCGATCCCGCACCGCAGGAAGTCTCCATGGAAACGCTCGTGGCGCTGTGCAAGCGCCGCGGCTTCATCTTCCAGTCGTCCGAGATCTACGGCGGCATCAACGGGTTCTTCGACTACGGCCCCCTGGGCGCCGAGCTGAAGAAGAACATCCGGGACTGCTGGTGGGACGACATGGTGCGGCGCCGCGACGACGTCGTGGGCATCGAGACCTCGATCATCATGCACCCCAAGGTGTGGGAGGCCTCGGGGCACGTCGCCGGCTTCACCGACCCCCTGGTCGACTGCAGGGCGAGCAAGCAGCGGTACCGGGCCGACCAGCTGTTCTTCGCCAGGGTCGTGGTCGATGGCGCCATTGTCGGGTATGTGAGCGCGCTCGAGAGCGAGCGCACAGGCGACGCCCTCCGCGAGGCCGCCGAGGCCTTCAAGCGCAAGAAGGCCATCCAGGGAAAGCTCGAGCCCCTGCACGTGCGCGACATGACCGAGGCGGCCCCCGAGGAGATCGCCCTCATCCCCTCCCCGGCCACCGGCGAGCCCGGCAGCCTCACGCCGCCGCGCTCGTTCAACATGATGTTCCAGACCAACGTCGGCGCGATGACCGACGCCTCGTCGGTCGCGTACCTGCGGCCGGAGACCGCGCAGGGCATGTTCGCCGACTTCAAGTCCGTCGTGGACACGGGCCGGGTGAAGCTCCCCTTCGGGATCGCCCAGATCGGCAAGTCGTTCCGCAACGAGATCACGCCGCGCAACTTCATCTTCCGCTCGCGCGAGTTCGAGCAGATGGAGATGGAGTACTTCATCCACGAGGACGCCGACTGGGCGAAGTGCCACCGCGAGTGGATCAACTGGTGCAAGGACTGGCTGATGTCCATCGGCCTGCCGGATTCGCACCTCTCGGAGTACAACCACCCCAAGGAGAAGCTGGCGTTCTACTCGCGGGGCACGACCGACATCATGTTCCGGTACCCGTTCGGCGTGCAGGAGCTCTGGGGCATCGCGGCCCGGGGGGACTACGACCTGAAGCAGCACGAGAAGCACAGCGGCGTCCCCCAGATGATCTTTGACGAGGCCACCAAGAGGAAATTCGTGCCGCATGTGATCGAGCCGGCGGTCGGCGTCGACCGCATCTTCCTCGCACTGCTGTGCGCGGCGTATGCGGAGGAGGACGTGAGGGACGACAAGGGCAACGTCGAGAAGCGCACGGTGCTGCGCCTGAGCCCGCGGATCGCGCCCGTGAAGGTCGCCGTGCTCCCCCTGCTCAAGAACAAGCCCGAGCTGGTCGCCCGCGCCGCGGCCCTCCACAAGAAGCTGCAGCGCAGGTACGCGGTGTTCTACGACGAGTCGGGGGCCATCGGCCGCCGCTACCGGCGCCAGGACGAGATCGGCACGCCGTGGTGCGTCACGATCGACTTCGAGACGATCGAGAAGGACGGCACGTTCACGCTGCGTGAGCGCGACTCGATGCAGCAGCGCAGGATCAACGAGGCCGAGCTCTTCGCCGTTCTGGAGGAGAAGGTGTACTGAGGGGCGGGGACCCTCCATCCGTGACGACCGTCGCCGAGTGCTCAAGCGTGGACGAGGCACTGGTGCTTCGCTCCCTGCTGGACGACTGCGGCATCCTTTCCTACGTGCCCGACGAGCTCACGGTCACCTACCGCGGCCAGGCCGGCGGGATCCGCCTGCAGGTGGCCGAGGAGGACCTCGAGGCCGCGAGGAAGATCATCTCCGACGCGAGGACATAGCATGGACGCCTTCGAGCGCGCGCGGCGACTCATCGATGCGGCCCACGGGGAAGATCCCGGGAAGACCGCGGACGGACGCCCGGCGGAGCTGGCCTACGCGGACCGGATGGAGGCCTGGGTGGCGCGCATCGTCCCGGACGCGGACCCGCTGCTGCGGCTCGCGGCCCGCTGCCAGCACCTGGAGCGCTGGTGCGTTCCCCGCAGCTCGTTCCCGCTCGACAAGCCGGGGTACCTCGCCTGGCGCCGGTCACTCTATGTGAAGCAGGCCGAGAGGGCCCGCCAGATCCTGCTGGAGGCGGGCGTGCCCGCGGAGGGGGCGCAGGACGCGGCGACATGGGTCTCCAAGAAGGGACTCAAGACGAACCCGGGCACGCAGGCCCTGGAGGACGCAGCCGTCCTGGTTTTCCTGGAGAGCGAGATCGAGGCCTTCGCCGCGCACCATGCGGAGTATTCCCGGGAGAAGTTCGTGGATATCCTGCGCAAGACCTGGCGAAAGATGAGCCCGCGCGCCCAGGAAATCGCGGCGGGCCTCGCCTTGCCCGAGCCGATTGCGGCCCTCGTGCGCGAGGCCCTATCCCTGTAGTCGGGGCGGCGGCGTTTTGCGCAACTCGCGCCATGGCAATGTGTTTATTGATTAGCGATAAAAATAGATTGACGATTATCAATAATGTTTTATTGATAAACAATCAAAATGAAGCCATGAAAACCACCACTGCCCCCATCAAGCTGGTTCCCCTGATAAAGACCCTCCGCGTCCTCTGCATGATCGGCGAGTGCTTTGCCGCCGTGGGAATGGCCGCTGTTGTGCTGATGCTCCCGCTCTCCGAGGCGCTGCTCAAGGGAGGCCGCGCCAACGTGGGTCTCTATGCCGGCCACGGCTCCCTGGACTGGAGCTTCAAGCTGCGCCTCCTCCCCCATTCGAACACCTTCATCGGCTACGACAGCGCCAACCTGAACACGGGCGTCGAGGCCGGCGCATCCCCGCAACCGGATCCCGCGATGGGGAGGATGAGCCTCGGGCCGTTCCTCCTTCGCAACGAGAAGGGAGCGTTCTCCCTGGATTCCAGCGACGCCGGCGCCCCGTTCGCCACCCTCAACCAGGTCGAGGGAATCGTGACCCTCACCCGTCCGGAGGCGGCCGCGCGGGCCTTCGCCTCCCTGAAATGGCCGTTCGCCGTCAGCCTGCTCTGCACCGGCGCGGCCACGCTGGCCATCCTCGAGCTGTTCCGCCGGATGCTGCAGAGCGTCGAGAACCAGGAGGTCTTCTCCAGCGCCAACATCCGAAACGTCTACATGATCGGGTACCTCCTGGTTGCCGCGACCCTGATGAAGCTGCTCGCCGCCGTCTGGATGGTGGTGCGCATGGCCGATTTCGTGGCGCAGAACGTGTCGGCGGGGAACATGGCGATCGGGTCGTCGACCGAGGGCGGGCCGTATGGGCTGACGGCGGGCGTGATCGTCCTCGTCCTCGCCGAGGTCTTTCGGCAGGGCCTTGCGCTCAAGGAGGAGAACCAGCTCACCATCTGAACCCCGGGGACCCTCCTCATGCCCATCCAAGTAAGCCTCGACCGGATCATGCTGGACAGGAAGGTGAGCCTCACCGAGCTCGCGGGGCGCGTGGACCTCACGCTGGCCAACCTCTCCATTCTCAAGACGAACAAGGCGCGCGCCATCCGCTTCAGCACGCTAGAGGCGCTCTGCCGCGAGTTGAAATGCCAGCCCGGCGACCTGCTGCGGCACACGGACGAGCCCTCGCCTCCAGCGGGGGCCGGCGGGGACCCGTCCCCCTGATCATTCCCGCCTCGAGAGGCGCAGGTCCTTCCTGAGGTAGTCGAGGAGGCGCCCCCGGAAGACAAGGAGATCGGTCGCCTCCGACGCGGCGGCGCCGGCCTCCCACAGGTTCGAGGAGTCGAGCACGGTCTGGTCGATCACGCTGCCCGCGGGGACCGCCCGGTCCGGCAATCCCGGCGTGGAGAGGGTCAGGCCGCCCTTGCGCACAAAGAAGAACGCGCGGCAGGGCGTCCCCATCGTGAACAGCGTGTCGCCCTTCTCGAGATGGACCGCGCGGACGACGTCCTCGGGCGGCGGCATGAGCTGGCTGATGTCCCGCGGGAAGATCAGGTCGAACGTCCAGTCGGTCATGACCCTCAGCTTGCGCAGCGTGCCCGGGAGCTTCGCCAGGTAGATCGTCCTCCACATCCACCAGGCGATGAAGCCCGTGAAATGGAGGCCGAACACCTCGGCGACGGCCGCCCGCTCGCCGACCGTGGCGAGCTGCCCCATGTAGCGGTAGCGGAACGGACTCAACCCGGCCCCCCGCAGGGCGGAGGCGATGTTCCTTCCCAGAAGCGCGCCCTGCCTCAGGGCGAACTGCGCCGTCGGGGGCGAGACCCGGGCCACGCCCCTGTCGTCCCAGGGCACCGCGGCCCCGTCGCCCGCGGCCCAGAGGGTCGGGATCCCGGCGACCTGCATGGCGGGATCGGTGGGCACGCGGCCCTTCGGCGCGTCCACCCCTATCTGCCGGCAGAGATCCATCACGACCGGGTTGGGCGCGCTGCCGACCGTGGTCACGATCGTGTTCGCGTCGACCCCGGTGCCGTCGGCCAGCGTCACGTGCAGCGCGGTGACCGCGGTGACGCGGACGTTGAGTCGGATCTCGACGCCCCGCTTCTCCAAGACCCGGCGGGCGTAGCCGCCGAGTTCCGGGCCGATCTCCCCCAGCAGCTCCTTGCCGCTGTGGACCAGCACGACCCTCGGCTCGCAGGCCCTCAGGTTCGGGTAGAACCGGTGGGCCTGCCGGATGAAGTCCAGCATCTGGCCCGCGGTCTCGACGCCCGTGTAGCCGCCGCCGACGACGACGAAGGTCAGCAGCCTCCTGCGCACGCCGGCGTCCTCGACCAGGTTCGCCTCCTCGAGGCGGTTGATGAGCGCGGAGCGCAACCGCAGCGCGTCCGACACGTTTTTCATCGGCCAGCCGTATTCCGTCATCCCCGGCACGGCGCCCAGGTCCGTCACGCTCCCGAGCGCGAGCACCAGGTGCGTGAAGCCCACCCCGTGGTCGCGGGTGAAGCGCCCCCCGTCCAGGACGAGCGTCCTCGAGGCCCAGTCGATCTTCTGGATCGCTCCCTGGAGCACGTTCACCCCCCGGCAGAACTGGCGCAGCGGGTTGACCACGTCGACCGCGGCCAGGGACGAGCCCGCCACCTCGGCCAGCATCGGCTGGAAGACGAGGACATTGCGCTCCGACACCAGCGCGACGCGGCGCACGCCCTCGGCCGCGCCGAGGGCGCGGCCCAGCGCCCGCGCGCAGTAGGCCCCGGCGAATCCCCCTCCAGCGATGACGACGTCGAACTTCATGGTGGGGACTCCCCGCGGCTTCGCCTAACCCGCCCAGGGGGCGCGGTCGAGGTCGAGGTTGCCCCCGGAGAGGATGATCCCGACGCGGGCCCCCTTCAGCGGGAGCTTGCCCCCCGCGACCGCCGCGTACCCGACGGCGCCCGACGGCTCGACCGCGACCTTGAGGATCTCCAGGAGAAGGCGCACCGCCGCCCTGATCTCGTCCTCCGTGACTGTGGCGATCGCCTCGACGTCGTGGCGCACGACGGGGAAGGTGAGCCGGCCGATCATCGCCAGGAGGCCGTCCGCGACGCTCGCGGGCGCCGCGACGGGCTGGCGCACCCCCGACGAGAACGAAAGGCTCGCGTCGGCCGCGCCCTCGGGCTCGCCTGCGAACACCCTCGCGCCCGGCCTGAGCCCGCGCGCCACGATGGCCGTGCCCGCAAGGAGTCCGCCGCCTCCCACGGGACAGACGACCGCCTCCAGGTCCGGGACGTCCTCCAGCAGCTCGAGGGCCGCGGTCGCCTGCCCCGCGATGACCCTCGGGTCGTCGAACGGGTGGACCAGGGCGGCCCCCGTCTCGGCGACAATCCTCGCCGCGGTGGCCTCGCGCGCCTCGTGGGTCGGGTCGCAGAGGATGATCCGTCCCCCGTAGCGCTCGACCGAGGCCATCTTGAAGCGGCTCGCCGTGCGCGGCATCACCACGAACGCGGGAACCCCCCTCAGGGCGGCCGCCCACGACAGCGCGGCCGCGTGGTTGCCCGACGAGTGCGTGGCGACGCCGCGCGCGGCCTCCTCGTCCGTGAGCGACAGCACCGCGTTGAGGGCCCCGCGCGCCTTGAAGGCGCCGGTCTTCTGGAAGTTCTCGCACTTGAAGAAGAGGCGCGACCCCGTGAGCTCGTCCAGGCGGCCGCTTGTCAGGACCGGCGTCCTGCGCGTGCGGCCGCGTATCCGGGCGTGGGCCTCGCGGACCGTCTCAAGGGTGATTTCGCTCATGGTCGTGCGGGACCGTTGGACAACATGTCCCCGATCGCAACTCTCGTCCCGGGCGCCGCCTCAGGGCTCAATCTGGTAGACCTCGACGAGCGCGATCCCGGTCGTGCCGCCGATCCCGGTCACCTCGGCGGTGTAGGCCCCCGGGGGCAGCGTTATCACCATCGCGGAGTCCAGGGAATCGGCCGGGAGCCCGAAGGCCCCGACGGCGGCCATGTCGGCCGCCGTCGCCGCGCGGAACGAGGCGCCGACGCCCGAGCTCCCCGCGGCGGGCGCGGTGCCCCAGCCCGCATTGCTCGCGACCAGGGTCGACGCGCTGTCGTAGACGCTCAGGAGGGGCTGCGCGAGGGTGCCGGAGAGGCTGAAGGGCGCGATCCCCAGGGCCGGCCCTACGCCGCGCACCAGGAGGGTCGCCGGCTGCGGGCCGCCGACATAGATGCCGCCGATCAGGATGTTCCCGCCGGTCTCCACCTGGGCGCGCGTCGAGATGTTGGTCATCACGGCGGGGTCCGACGTGTCCGTCTCGTAGACTTCCACCAAACCCACGCCCGTCGTCGCGCCGACGCCGGACATCTGCACCGTGTAGTTCCCGGCGGGCAGGTAGGCGACCAGGGCGCTGTCGGCCGTGGTGAGGGGGAACGCGCCGACGGAGGCCATGTCGGCCGCCGTCGCCTGGCGGTAGGTGGCGCTGACGGAGGAGGTGCCGGCCACCAGGGCGTTGCCCCAGCCCGTGTCCGAGACGATCACCTTGCCGCTCGTGTCGTACACCGAGATCGTCGGGGAGGACAGCGTGCCCGCGAGGTCGAAGGGGGACGCCGCCAGCGCGGGCCCCACACCCCGGATCAGCACCTGCTTGTTCTCGCCGAGGGGCCCGAAGATGGAGATGCCCGCGATGGCGATGTTCCCGCCTGTGCCGACGAGCGCGCGCGTCGAGATGTTCACGAGGCGGCTGCCGGAGCCCACGACCGCGGCGGCGCTTGTCGACGAGGCCAGGGCATTGGTGACGGCCACGGTGTAGCTGCCGATCGACGTCGCCGCGTAGGCGGGGGCGGTGGCGCCCGCGATCGCGGCCCCGTTCAGGTACCACTGGTAGGTGAAGGGGCCCGTCCCCGTGACGGTGACGGAAAGCGCCACGCTCCCTCCGGAGGCGAGCGTCCCCCCCTGCGGCTGTGCCGTGATGTCGGGATATCCCGGAGGAACGGCGACGGTCAGCGTCGCGGCCGTGCTCGTCGCCGAGCCCTGGGCGTTCGTGACGGCGACCGTGTAGGAGCCCTGGCCGGAGGTCTGCGCGTCCGCCAGCGTGTAGGTGGCGCCGGTGGCGCCGGGGATCGCGGCCCCGTCGAAGGACCACTGGTAGGTGAAGGGAGGCGTTCCTCCCACCCCGACCGAGAACGACGCGGGCGAGCCCAGGTTCACGGTCTCGTCCGCGGGCTCGAGCGTGATCGTCGGCGCCGAGGCGGTGCCGGGGATCACGCGCCGGATGGTCATGTTGAGCGAATCCGCGACGTAGATGACGCCGAAGGGGTCCACCGCCACGTCCCCCGGGGAAGAGAACCGGGCGTTTCCGGGAAGCCCGTCGATGTTCTCCGCGTCGCCGGCGAGCCCAGCGACCGTGGTCACGACCCCTCCCGGGGTCACCTCGCGGATCGTGTCGTTGTTTGAATCGGCGACGTAGACGTTTCCGGCGGCGTCGACGCCCACGCCGGCGGGGGCGTCGAACCTGGCGGCCGAGCCCGTTCCGTCCGCGCTTCCGCTCGCCCCGGCGAGCCCGGCCAGTGTCGTCACCACGCCGCCGGGAGTGATCTTGCGCACGGTGTTGTTGCCGTAGTCGGCGACATATACGTTTCCTGCGGTGTCCACCGCTATCCCCGTCGGGTTGCTGAACTGCGCCGCCGCCCCGGTCCCGTCCGCGGAGCCCGCCATCCCCGCGTCGCCGTCGATCCCCGTGCCGGCCAGCGTGGTGACGACCCCGGCGGGAGTGACCTTGCGGATCACGTTTCCTGTTCCGTCCGCCACGTAAAGGTTGCCGGCGGAGTCGATCGCGAGGTTCTGCGGGTTGTAGAATTCCGCAGCCGTCCCCGTTCCGTTGACCACGCCCTGCACGCCGACGCTTCCGGCCAGGGTCGAGACCGTGCCCGAGGCGGAGATCTCGCGGATCAGGTAGTTGCTCCCGTCCGCGACGAACAGGTTGCCCGAGGGGTCGACGGCAACGCCCGCGGTCCCGTTGAACAGGGCCGTGGCGACGGGGCCGTTGGTGCTGCCGCTCTTTCCCGCCACGCCGCCGACGGTCGTCACCACGCCGGCGGGGGTGACCCTCCTCACGGTGTTGTTGAACGAGTCGGCGACGTAGATGTTTCCGGCGCCGTCCGAGCGCACGCTCCCGGGGTACGCGAACCGTGCGGCCCACCCCGTTCCGTCGGCGCTTCCCGCCGACCCCGGCCACCCGGCGATCGTGGTGACGCCCGTCTGGTTGACCGTGAGGGATTCCGCGGCGGAGGCGACGTCGGTTCCCGCCGAGCTGATGATGCACCGGTACTGGTCGCCGGTCATCGCCAGCGTCGTGCCGTTGACCACCAGCGTCGTCGTCGCGGAGCCCTCGTACGTCCCGTTGTCCGTCAGGTCCGTCCACGTCGTTGACCCGTCGGGCTGCCTCTGCCACTGGTAGGAAAGGGTGCCCGTGCCCTCGCCGACGACGAAGAACGTCGCGGGCTGCCCGACCGTCGTGACGATGTTGCCGAGATCGGCGGGGGCGTTGATGCCCCACGGCGTGCTGAGCGCGTCCGCCGACAGGGCGGCCATGTCGGGCACGCCAATTCCCGTGCATTCGTCGTAGCCCGTGGTCGCGCTGTAGACGCCGTTGCTCCCCGAGGTGATGTCGCGGAACGCGGGCGTCCCGATCAGGGGGTATATCTTAGGGTTGAGCAGGCCCAGCGGCGTGCTGCGCCCCTGGTTGAGCAGCGCGCAGAATGCCGTCCAGATGGGCGTGGCCCAGCTCGTGCCCCCGATGGTCATCGCCCCCCCCTGGTAGTAGACGTAGGCCCCGTTGTTCGGGTCGGCGGCCGCGGCCACGTCGGGGACGAACCGCATCGTCCCCGCCGGCACGCCGGTGCCCACCTGCCACGACGGCCTGCTGAAGACCACGCTGACGCCGCCGCCGGTCGCGCCCGAGCTCGAGTCCCCCGGGGTGAACGACCATGCCGTCTCCGACGACACGGATCCGCTCCCGCTCAGCACGAGTGTCGTGCCGCCCACCCCGGTCACGTCGGGATCCGACGTCGGGTAGGTGACCTGTATTCCCCCGCTTTCCCCCGGTCCGGCATACGCGCCGTCGTCCCCGGAGGCCGAGAAGATCGAGACGCCGGCGCTGGCCAGGTTCGCCATGTACTGCGCCTCGATGATCAGGTAGTCCTTCTCGACCTCGAGTTCGGTGCCGCCGATGCAGATGCAAAGCTGGTGGAGCGCCGGCTGGGTCGGGAGGTCGGCGTAGACCTGCTGCAGGATCTCGTCGTTCTCGCCGGGATCGTCCTCGTTCGCGGCGTAGATCCTCAGCGTCGCCCCGGGCGCCATGGCCCCGGCCCATTCCGCGTCCAGCGTGGCCTCCTCGGATGAATTGGCGCTGGGCGAGGTGGGGCCCTCCCCCACCGTGACCGTCTGGACGCTTCCCGCCGACCGGCTCACGCCCGCTATTGACCAAAAACTTGTCAGGTCGGTGCTCTCGGGTATGGCGAGCTCGTAGAGGGCGATCGTCTGCCCGGCCCCGGTGGCGCTAAGGCCGGTCGCGTTGTAGGCCCCGGCGATCTGGGCGGGCAGGTACCCCCCCACCTGGAGCCTCGGCCGGCTCGCCCTGGGAATCGAGAGGGCATGCGGCTTGATGTGGGGCTGCAGCCCGTGGATCCCCAGCACGGCCGGCGAGATATCCGGGGGAAGGCTGGGTGCCGTGACGGCTGACGTGTATTCGGCCCCGTCGACCCCGGTCACCCGGGCAAAGCTGACGCCAAATGCCCCAGCGATCGCGCTGACCGACCCCCGGACGAACACGGCCGCCCGGTTGCCGTCGGTGCGCGTGATCTCGAGTCCCTGGGCCCTGAGCCACCGGACAAGCTTGTCGTGGTCCGCGGCCAGCGGAAAGTACCTTGTCGCCATCTCGGCGCGCGAGATCTGCTCGCCGCGCGCGATCCGGGCCTGCAGCTCGCCGAAGTTGCGCATGCGCAGGGCGACCTCGACACTCATGCTCGCCGAAGCCTCCGAGGCCTTCAGGACCAGTCGCTCGACCGCGGGGGCCGGTCTCGCACCGGCCGGTGCAGATGCCGCGACCTCCTTGATGCTGTCCGGAAAGGCAACGCGGCCGGCGGGCGAGGAGGAAGCGCGGGCCAGCGCGACGCTCAGGGCCGACGAGACCAGAAGGCGCACGCCTGCGCGGAAAACCCTCATGTTGATAATTCCACGGAGGATGCGACCGCACCGGGCGTTTGGGGTTTCATCAGAAAGCATTTCGGGGTGCAGCCTGGCTGCGGCATCAACGCAACGAACCGATGCGTCATTCGCAACCCACAATGGGGCCGCCCCGCCGGGGGCGCTCCGTGGCGCCCTCATCGAGGTCCACGATAGCCATTGGAACCCTCACGGTTTCCGCCGTCCCGCCATGGACCGTCAAGCGCAAGGCGAGGGGACGGCTCCATTTTTCCGCCGTCCGCCCCATGTCCAGCTCCGAGGGGCGGACGCCATCAAACATGCCCTCGCCGTCCCCTGTCATTCCACGGCCCCTTCACTCGACCGCCAGCGACCGAACGGCCCCCCCGTTCCAGACCGGAGGTTCCTCCCGTCACGCCAACGCCGCAGTGGATAGGACCGGAGGGACGACACAAGGGGAGGGGCTGGAACCACTCCAGGTCGGAATTCCGCGCGCGGACCATGGCCCTCAAGCGCTGTCCCACGCATGGGAAGGGCGCGTTTCGATTTCGGGCGGATTCGCCGGCAACCTGCGCCCGTAAAAACCCTTATTCATTTGCCCCTGAGGCTCTTGCAACTACAGCGTTCACTGGCATGCGCCGTGCATTCCTGCGTCGGCCCCGGCTCACCGCCACAACATCCCCCATGCTCAACGACCTGCGTTTTGCCCTGCGAATGATCGCCTCGCGCCCCTGGTTCTCGGCCGCGGTGATCGTGACGCTCGCCCTCGGAATCGGGATGAACACAACCGTCTTCACCCTGGCCAGCGCGGCCCTGTTCAAGCCGGTGCCCCTGCCCGGCGGCGACCGCCTCGTGTGCGTCCTGGAACAGGATCCGAGGAACCCCAAGAACAGGTCCGCCGTCTCCTTTCCCCGGTTCGCGCAGTACCGGGCGCAGAACCACTCCTTCTCGGCTCTCGAGGCCGTCAACACTAGCCAGGCCGTCATCGGCGAGAGCGGAAACCCGCCCGAGCGCTACAACATGGGTGTCATCTCGCCGGGTTTGTTCGAGATGCTCCGGGTGCCCCCGGTCCTCGGTCGGTCGTTCTCCCCGGACGACGGCCGGGCGGGTGGCGCGCCGATCGCGCTGATCGGCTACAGCGTCTGGCAGAGGCGCTATGGCGGCGCGCCTGACATCGTCGGCCGCACCGTCCACCTCAACGGGGCGCCCGCGACGATCGTCGGCGTGATGCCGGAGGGCTTCCGGTTCCCCTCGGAGCAGGATGTGTGGATGCCGCTCGTTCGGTCGAGCGAGACCGGGGAGCGGACCCGCCGCGACCTCCAGGTCTTCGGCCTTCTCTCCCCGGGCACCACCCTGGCCGCCGCCCAGGTCGACCTGTCCGCGATCTCCGCCCGCCTCGCGAAGGAATTCCCAGCGACGGACAAGGACATGGAGGCCCTTGTGCAGACCTTCCAGGAGGCGTTCAACGGGGGGCCGATCCGCCTCATCTTTCTCCTGCTGCTGGGAGCCGTGGGCTTCGTCCTGCTGATCGCCTGCGCGAACGTCGCCAACATGATGCTCAGCCGTGCACAGGGCCGCAGCCGCGAGATGGCCTTGCGCGCCGCGCTCGGCGCCTCCCGCTGGCAGATAGTCAGGATGCTGCTCGTGGAGAGCGTGCTCCTGAGCACCCTCGGCGGGGCCCTCGGGCTCATCGTGGCCCGCTTCGGCGTCCGCGCCTTCG
>CAYNLL010000032.1:0-13563 GCA_964398015.1 uncultured Opitutaceae bacterium
ATCAACATAGATGCCAGCCGTAAGTCTCAATGGCATACTGTTGTAACCTATTAGCCTGCCGGATCTGCAGCAGATGCAGGAGGTAAGGCGGATGATGAAGGGCGGCGGCTCGAAGAAGATGATGTGCCAACTCGAGGCGATGAAGGGCAAGGGCGGATTCCCAGGGATGTGAGCAGTTCCGGTTGGGATCCTTGTTGCGCAGGGTGGATTTTTGGAGAAAACGAAGCCTGGTCCAATCCTTGGCTCAACGCCGTCTCCGTCGCAATGGGGCGATGAGCCCCGAGGGCGGACGTTGCCGGCAGGGCCCTCTCCCGCGTGAATTTCACACGGCATTGCCGTTTCCCGGTTGGCCGCGCCCGCGGTTAGGGTGTAGGTTCACCGACGTCCGCAAACAACCCGCAATGCCCCAAGATTATGACCACAAAAGAAATCGCCGATAAGCTCGTCTCGCTATGCCGTTTGGGAAAATTCGAAGAGGCCCAAAAGGAACTCTTTTCGAAGGACGCTTTGAGCATTGAGCCCGCGGACAGCCCCATGGCTCCCATGGAGACAAAGGGCCTACCCGCCATCATCGAGAAGGGCCGCCGGTTCTCGTCGGCGCTCGACACAGTCCATTCCATGAACGTCTCCGATCCCCTGGTGGCCGTGAGCTCGTTTGCCTGCACGATGAGTCTGGATGCTACGATGAAGGGACGTGGGCGAGCCACGATCACCGAGCTGTGCACCTACGTCGTGGAGGGAGGGAAGATTGTCTCCGAACGATTCCACCCCTGAACACCGGTGATTGAGCCGGGAGGCGCGTGATTCAGGCCCTATGCGGCAATCCCCCGCCCCAAGGCCTCCCACGCTGGAACCGCGGGTTGACTTCACCCGCCTCTTGCAGGCGAAGGCGGATGGGCGGGGTCGCTCAATTCAACAGGAACTGCTTCACGAAGAGGATCGTGGAGTAGAACTGGAAGTCCGTGTTCTGCTTCTTGCGGAAGCCGTGGCCCTCGTTCTTCCCCAGCAGCCACCAGACGGGCGTCCCGTTCCCGCGCACGATCTTCACCATGTTCTCCGACTCGCTCATGGGAACGCGCGGATCGTTCTTCCCCGCGATCACGAACAGGGGCTTCGAAATCTTACCGGCGTTGTTGGCGGGCGCAATCCGTTCGAGGAACGCGCGCATCTTGGGGTCGCGCTCGTCGCCGTACTTCGCCCGCCGCAGGTCCTGGCGGTAGCCTGAGGTGTGCTCAAGGAAGGTCACCAGGTTGGACGGGCCGACCACGTCGACGGAGCAGCGGATCCGGTCGTTGTAGTTGGTCGCCACCTCGAGCGTCATGAACCCGCCGTAGCTGCCGCCGGTCACCATCACCCGCTCAGGCTCCAGGCCGGGCTGCGCGCGGATCCAGTCGAAAAGCGTGTCGATGTCCCTGTAGGAGCCCTCGCGAAGGAAGCCGTCGTCGAGCGAAAGGAAGGTCTTCCCGTACCCGGTCGAGCCGCGCACGTTCGGGAAGATGACCGCGATCCCCAGTTCGTTCAGCCAGTAGTTGTAGGAGCCGAGGAACCTCGGGCGGTCCTGGCCTTCCGGCCCGCCATGGATGGCGATGATGACGGGCCTCTTCCCGGTGAAGGTCACCGGGGGGCGGAAGAGAAAGCCGCTGATGCTGCGCCCGTCCCAGCTCTTCCAGTGGATAAGCTCCGGCTCGGGCAGCACGGCCGTGTTGAGCCCGCCCGTCTCGCTCGTCGTCCAGCGCTCCACCTTGCCGGACTCGGAATCAAGGGAGCAGACGTCCCCGCCGGTCCTTGCCGACGACAGGTTGAAGGCCAGGTCCCGGCTGTTCTGGTGCCAGGTCACGCCGGAGATGACGCCCTTCGGGATCTCGGGCACCGGGATCTCCTTGTCGGTGCCCGTGTCGAGGAGATGCAGCACCCCGTAGCCGTCCTCGTTTGAGATAAAGGCGATCGTCCTTCCGTTGTCGGAGAGGTCAAACTCGTCGACATCCCATGGAATGGCGCTGCTCAGGTACGTATGGCCCAGCGTGGCCAGGTCGACATAGGCCAGGCGTTGAAACTCGGATTCCCGGTCCGTGGTCACGAAGATGCCCTTCCCCTCCCTGCTGAAGCGGCCGTTCCCGTAATGCACCTTCGCCTCCCCCTTGGGTGTGAGGAGCCTCCTTTCGCCCGAGGCCGCATCGACCAGGTAGAGGTAGCTTTCCTCGGCGGAGATATAATCCTCGACCAGCAGCGCCTTTCCGTCCGGCGACCAATCAAGCGCCTGCCACCCGCCTCCGTCGAACTTTGCGACCATGCGGTCCGTCCCGGGATCCGCCGGGTCCATCACCCAGATGTCCACGTCGCTGCCGTCGCGGCGCGTCGAGCTGTAGGCAATCTTGGAGCCGTCCCTGGCCCACACGCCTCCGAGGTTCCGGGACTTGCCGTCCGTGAGCAGCGTCACATCGCCCGTCGCCACGTCCTGGCGGTAGAACTGGTAGAACTCGCCGCCTCCGGTGTCCTTCGAGAAGATGAAGTAGTCGCCCTTGGTCGGGTGATAACTGGCGGAGACGACTGGATCCGCGTAGAAGGTCAGCTGGCTGCGGTCTCCACCCGGGAATTTCACCGAATGCAGCTGGGGCACGTCGGCGAAGCGCGTGGAGATCAGCATCTCGCGCTTCACCGGGTCCCATGCGGCGAACGAGGCCGTGCGATAGTTCGTGTATCTCGCCACGGTCGAGGCCAGGGCTGCCGGGACGGCGGGAATGGCCTCGGCCAGCAGGTTCTCGTTGGGCGGGATCGTCTCCGTCTGGGAATGCGCTGGCATTGCGGCCAGGAGCACGGCAGCGGTGGCGGCGACTCTCAATAAGGCCGTCACCGGCGGCGGCGAAAAGCGATTCTGGCCAGGCTGAACGGGGCAATTGTAGTGATGCACGGCGGCGTCATCGTTGGCTTCGCGACAGAGATGAGTCAACCGCGCTCCCCGGGACGGGCGCGGCCCCGTGGAGCCGCCGCCCGAGGTTTCGCCTCCGGCATCGCGCCTGGGCTGTTCCTTTGGGATTTGCCGTGTCGCCCAACCCGAGACATTCCCGTCAGGCAGCGCCGAGATCCTCCGACCTCCTGAACGGCTCCCGGCGACCCGATGGTGAAGGCCGACACGCACGCACGCTCGCCCTCCCGCCGCCCCTTTTCACGATGGGCGAACAGCGTGCTGTCGGCCTGCGACGCCGCTGGCGCAGGCAAGACGTGCCTCGTCGTCGCCCTGGCCTCGCTCCTGAGCAGCGCGTTCGTCGGCGCCTTCATCGCGCGCTACATGCCGACGAACCATGACCAGAGCGCCTACCTCCTCGCGGGGCAGACCTTCGCGCATCTCAGGCTGACAAACCCCACGCCGGCGAACTGGCGCTTCTTTGAGACCCAGCACGTGCTCATGCATCCCACCTACATGGCGAAATTCCCGCCGGGCCAGGGGATGGCCATCGCCGTGGGCTACTGGCTCGGGAACCCGATCTACGGCGTGTGGCTGGAGAGCGCGCTCTTCGCCGCCAGCATCGTCTGGATGCTGCGCGGCTTCTTTTCCAACCGCTGGGCCGTCCTCGGAGGGCTCCTTGCCATCCTTCAGTTCGGGGTGACGCACTACTGGGCCCAGTCCTTCTGGGGCGGCGCGCTTGCGGCCTCGGGGGGGGCGCTGGTGTTCGGCAGCCTGCCGAGGCTGCGGCGCGCGGTCCCGCGCCCCGGGGACGGCGCCATGCTCGGTGCCGGCATCGCCCTCCTGATGGTGACGAGGCCCTTCGAGGGCGCCCTCGCGTGCGTGGTCCCGGCCGCGGCGCTCGCGTGGCCGGGCGCGCCAACGGCATGGCGCAGCCTCCTGCCCTGCGCGGCCGTCGTCGTCGCAGCCGCAGCCTGGCTCGCCTACGACAACTACCGGGTCACGGGCGACCCCTGGCGGTTCCCCTACGTTGAGTACGAGCGGCAGTACTCGGGCGCGCCGCTCCTCGTCTGGCAGCACGCCTCCCCGGAGCCGCGGTTTGAGAACAGCTCCATGCAGGACTTCTATAGGAGCTATGTCCTTCCCGGGAGCCGCTTCGGCTCCCCCGCGCTATCGGTCTGGGCGGCCCGCCTGAGCGCGGACGCGAACTTCATGCTGGGCTTCGAGCTCGCCCTGGTCGCGGTCGTCGGCCTGCTCTGGCGGCCGAGCCGCTGGTCCCTGCTCGCGCTCGCGAGCGTGGCGATCGTGTCGGCCGCCCTTGTGGTCTCGTTCTGGTTCGGCCCGCACTACCAGGCGCCCGTCGCCGCCGCCTACGTGTTCCTCGGGGTCGCGGGGATCCGCGTGCTGTGCCTCGCCTCGCCGCCCTTGCGGCGCCATTTCCTCGTGGCGGCCTGCGTCGTCATCGCGGCAAAGGGCGGCCTCCTCCTGGCTCGGGGCGCCCCCGCGAGGGACGTCGCGCTCCGCAACACGATCACGGCCCACCAATGGGTGGCCGACATCCTGGAGAGGCATCCGGGGCGCTACCTCGTCTTCGTCCACCGCGAGATGCCCTACGACGTCAACGTGTCGTTTGTCTTCAACGACGCCGACATCGACGCAAGCGCGGTGGTCTTCGCATGGGACCGCGGCGCCGACGAGGACCGTAAGCTCGCCGAGGCCTTTCCAACGAGGAAGGCGTTCATGCTCCGGGAGGCCGGGGAGAACGTCACCCTCGCGCCCTTCGCGCCCGCAGGCAGGTAGGGCCCGGCGGCGCGCGGCGCCGGCAAGCGCCCCTGCGAAAGAAAGTGGTGGAAAGGGGCCTCCCGCGCCTTATAACAGCCAGCACCGCGAATGCCCAACGAGATAGAAGTGTCCGTGATCATCCCGTGTCTCAATGAAGCGGGAACCGTGGCGGGCTCCGTCCGGCAGGCGATCGCGGCCCTCGCCGGGCGCAACCTGAACGGCGAGGTCGTCGTCGCGGACAACGGGAGCTCAGACGGCTCCCGGGAGCTCGCGGCGGAGGCGGGCGCGCGCGTCGTACGGGTCGACAGGCGCGGGTACGGGCACGCGCTTATGGGCGGCATCGCCGCGGCCCGGGCCGACTACATCGTCATGGGCGACGCCGACGGCAGCTATGACTTCGGTGAGGCCCCCAACCTCGTGGCCCGGCTGAGGGAGGGCTACGACCTTGTCCAGGGATGCCGGTTTCCGAAGGGGGGCGGGACGATCGCTAAGGGGGCCATGCCATTTATGCACCAGCGCCTCGGCAATCCCCTGCTCACGGGGCTGGCGCGGCTGATGTTCGGCACGCAGCTCAACGACGTGTACTGCGGGCTGCGCGGGTTCACGCGCCGCTTTTACGAGAGGGCCAACCTGCGCTGCACGGGCATGGAGTTCGCGACGGAGATGATCATCAAGGCCGCCCAGCTCAACGTACGCACGACGGAGATCCCGATCACGCTGGCGCGCGACGGCCGCGGGGGCAGGCGTTCCCACCTGCGCACCTTCCGGGATGGATGGCGGACGCTGCGCCTCTTCCTCCTGTACAGCCCGGGCTACCTGTTCATGTACCCGGGGCTGATCCTCATGGGCTGCGGCCTCTTCGGCAGCATCCTCGCCCTCATGGGGGTGCGCATCGGGCCGGCGACCCTCGACATCCACACGCTGCTCGTCTCCTCGCTGCTCATCCTGGTCGGGGCGCAGAGCTGCTTCATGGCGATCTTCGCCCACACTTTCGCCCTGGTGGAGGACCTGCGTCCCGGAAACGCGTTCATCCTCGGCTTCTACCGGCATTTCAACCTGGAGAAGGCCATGGTGGTCGCGGGAGGCGTCGCCCTCCTCGGGCTCGTCCTGATCGCGGCCGTCTTCGTCGACTGGCGGGCGCGCGGCTACGGAAGGCTCGACTACGCCCACACGCTGCGGATCGTGATCCCCGGGGTGACGCTCGTGGCCCTTGCCGCCCAGGCGACGATCAGCAGCTTCATGGTGAGCATCCTGGGCCTCGATCGCAAATGAAGAGCCTGGAGCACATCCACGGGACCTTCGTCCATTCGCGGCGCACGCGCGTCCTGGCGGAGACCGCCGCGGGCATGCTGCCGCGGGGACTGCGGGTCGTCGACATCGGCTGCGGCGACGGGCTCTTCGCGACGATGCTGTCGGAGCTGCGCCCGGACCTGGAGGTCACCGGTGTCGAGGTGGCTCCCCGGGCGACCTGCCGCATCCCCGTCATCGCCTTTGACGGGGAGCACCTTCCCTTCGCCGACAATCATTTCGGCGCGAGCGTGCTGATCGACGTCCTGCACCACACGCCCACGCCGTCTCTGCTGCTGAAGGAGGCGGCGCGTGTGAGCGGCGGCTGCGTGCTGATCAAGGACCACAACATGTCGGGGCCCACGGCCCGGTTCATCCTGCGCTTCATGGACGAAACCGCCAACAGGCGCCACCACATCGCCCTTCCCTTCAACTACCTCGGCCCGGCCGAATGGAGCCGGGCCTACGCGGACTGCGGCGTGGAGGTCGAGCGCTCGGACCCGCTCAGGAGGCTGTATCCCTTCCCCGCCAACCTCGTCTTCGGGCGCAGGCTGCATTTCATGGCGCTCCTGCGCCGGCGCCCCTCCTAGGCCCCGGGCTTCCTGCCGACCCAGGAGAACTTGCCCCAGGCGACCTCCTGGCGTTCCGTGGAAAAGCCCCGCGCGAGCGCGGCGCGGATCTCGGCGGGCCTCGAGAGCCACTGGAGGTAGGTCTGGCGCTCCCCGTCGATCATGCGGGCGAGGGCGTCGATCTTGCCCGAGGCGCGCCGCACCAGGGCCCTCGCGCACAGCGCGTGCACCAGCCGCAGGAAAGGCGTGAGCCAGGGCTCCACGACGACGAAGCGCCCCCCGGGCCTGAGCACGCGCCGGACCTCGGCCACGGTCTCCTCCAGGTGCTCCATGAGGACCGGCAAATGGTGCAACCCGCCCTGGACGCAGATCACGTCGCGCGAGGAGTCGGCAAAGCCCATGCGGCGGCAGTCGCCCACGTAGAGGCGCGCGCCTCCCGAATACTGGGCCAGCAGGTTCTCCGAAAGGTCCACGCCCTCCAGTGCGGTGAACCCCAGGGTCTCCCAGGCCCTCAGGCCCCCGCCCCTCCCGCAGAAGATCTCCACGACCTCCAGGTCGCGCCGCCAGCCCGGTGCGCCGAGGCGGCGCAGGCGCGCCAGGAACTTCGCCGTCTCCTCTTGCGGGGTCTCGAATCGGGCGTAGGCCGCCTCCCACTCCGGGTTGCAGCATTCCATGGGCTCCGCCCAGCGCTGGGCGATCCGGGTGTTTTCGGCGGGGGGCACAAGGGGCATGCTAAGGGCGAGCGGCCATTGCGCAATACGGTTGCCCGCAGTCGACAACACGCGGCGCCTCCTCCATCCTTCTGTCTGGCCCGGGCGGCACGAACGAAGCCGGAGCGACCGGCACCGACACGCCGCGCGGAGCGGCACCTCACCCTTGCGCATCCCATTCCTCTACCCAACCGAGGGCCGGCCCGGCCGGGCCCATTGGGGTGCCCTGTCGATCGCGGCGATCGTCGGGGTCTATGTCGTGGGCCACCTCGCGGGGCTGGCCCCCAAGGGCGCCTCGGGATTCCAGGCGGCGGATCTGGGCGTGCTCGAGCTGCTCTGCGTGGTCGCCGCCTGGACCGTCCTCCGGGCCTCCGGGCGCGTCGACTTCCCGGCGCCCTTCCGGCGCGGCCTGCGTTGGATAGCCGCCGGCCTTGTTTGCCAGGCGCTGGGAGGGATGCTCCTGATCACCAGCATGGTCGGCGTCGGGCCCGCGCACGCCATGGGTCTCGTGGCCAACGCGATGTTCGCGGCCGCCGACACCTCGACCCTCGTCGGCCTGTTTTCCCTTCCCCCCACAAGCAGGCCGCGCCGGCGGCGGCTGCGGGCCCTGATCGACGCCACCGTGTTCATCGCGGGCATCGGGGTGCCGTTCGCGCTGCTCTCGATCCAGCCCCAGTGGACGGGCCTGAAGGTCGGCGCCGTCCTGCCCGTGCTGGTGATCCCGATCGTGGACTTCCTCGGGCTGCTCGCGGTCAGCTGGACGATCGAGACGCGCCAGGTGCTTCCGAACCGCAGGGCCTTTGGCTGCCTGATGGGAGGGATCGGCCTCATCTACCTGGCCACCGTGGTCCTTTCCATCGACCGCGCCTACAACGTCATTCCCGGCGGCACGATCAGGTGGATCAACGCGGCCAACGCCATCGCCTTCAGCCTGTACCTGCTCGGCGCCTGGCTCATGCGCACCGACCCCATCTCCGCCGACGATGCCCGCCCGCTGGTCGCCTTCAGCCCGCTGCCCCTGATCACGATCATCGTCGAGGTGGCCTTCCTGATCGTGCTCCTCTTCATCAGCCCGATGAACGTCCCCCTGCTGGCGCGGATGCTCCTGTGCCTGGGCGGCGTGCTGCTCCTTCTGCTGGCCCGAGAGACCTATGTCATCCACGACAGCATGCGCCTGCTGGCCTCCGACACGCACGAGGAGGAGCAGTCCCGGTTCGAGGGGTTGGTGCGCCACTCGTCGGACGTCGTCGTCGTGGTGGACCACAATCGCCGCGTCGGGTTTGCGAGCCCGACGGCCGCCACCGTGCTGGGCGTCCAGGCGCAGGCCCTGGTCGGGCACGATTTTCTCGAGTTCATCCATCCCGAGGACCGGCGCGCGGGGGAGGTGTTCTTCGACGAGCTGATCCTGGACCGCTTGGCCACGCGGACCATCCGCTGGCGGATGGCGAGCGCGGACGGCGTCTACCGGGACCTCGAGACCGCGGGGAGCAACCGGCTCCTTGAGCCCGCCATCGCGGGCCTCGTGCTCAACTCGCGGGACGTCACCGACCGCAACGCCCTGGAGGAGAAGCTGCACCGCGCGCGCAAGATGGAGGCCATCGGCCGGCTCGCCGGCGGGATGGCGCACGACTTCAACAACCTGCTCACCATCATCCTCGCAAACGCGGAGCTGGCGCTGATGGAGATCGGCGCGGCGGACAAGGCCCGCCACGACGTCGAGGAGATCCAGCGCGCCGCCTCGCGCGGGGCGGTCCTCACCGGCAGGATGCTCGCCTTCAGCCGTACGGGGAAGATTAAGCCCAGGGCCGTCATGGTAAAGGACCTGGCGGCGGACGCCGCGCCGCTCCTGGAGCGCTCCGTCGGCGAGGGAATCCGGCTGACCATGCGGGTCGACCCGGCGTGCGGCGGCGTCAAGGTCGACCCGGACGAGTTCGTCCACGCCATGATCAACCTTGCGACGAACGCGCGGGACGCGATGGCGGAGAACGGGGCGATCACCGTCGCCTTCTATCCTGCCACGCTGGGCGCCCGGCCAGCCGACAGCTACCTCGACGCGGCACCCGGGCCCTACATCGTCGCGGAGGTGGCCGACAACGGCACGGGCATGGACGAGGAGACGCGCGCCCGCGCGTTTGAGCCTTTCTTCACAACCAAGGGCCGCTCCCGCGGGACGGGCCTCGGGCTCGCCTCGGTCTACGGCATGGTCAAGGCGGCCGGCGGCGGCATATCCCTGCGGACGTCCAAGGGCGCCGGCACCACCATCCAGCTCTGGCTTCCCGCCGTCCCGGCGTCCGCGGTGACGAAGCCCGCCGGCGCCCCGGCCGCCGCCCGGCGCGGCTCGGAGACGATCCTCCTCCTGGAGGACGAGACCGCCGTCAGGGAGGCGCTGCAGCGGACCCTGGTCGCCGCCGGCTACACGGTTCACACGGCGGGCGACGCCGACGAGGCCCTTGCGGTCTACCGGAGGGTCTCGGGCGCCGTTGACCTCCTCGTCACCGACGTGATCCTGCCCGGCCGCAGCGGCCCGCAGCTCGCCAGGGAGCTCAGGCTCCTGCAGCCGGACCTGAAGGTGCTGTTCATCTCGGGCTACACGGGCCCCCACCTCGCGGACTCGGACTCGATTCCGGCCGGGGCCCTGTTCCTCGCGAAGCCCTTCCCCATTGAGAAACTGACCTCGATGGTGCAGGCCACGCTCGCGGGGAAGGAGTCCGGGCCGCAGGAGGCGTCGGGCTGACCGGGGCGGGCGCCGCCCGTCCCGCGGGATTCAGGCGGGGCCCGGGCCCGAACGTCGGCCCTCTCCGCGGGTCCGCCCGAGGGCTCAGGCGGGGAAGATTCCCCCTTCCCCATCGAACTCGGCCCGGAACTTGCGGTGGGGATCGCCAGCTTCCACTGTAACAGGAAGAAACCGCATGGCCCTCCACATCGCCCTTCACCACCGCACCTCCTACCTCTACGACCGCCCGGTCATGCTGGGGCCGCAGACCGTGAGGCTCAAGCCGGCCCCCCACTGCCGCACGCCGATCCTCAGCTACTCGCTCAAGGTGGAGCCCGCCGAGCACTTCATCAACTGGCAGCAGGACCCCCAGGGCAACTACAGCGCGCGGCTGGTCTTCCCGAAGCCCACCCGCGCCCTCACGGTCGAGGTTGACCTCGTCGCCGAGATGACGGTCTTCAACCCCTTCGACTTCTTCCTCGACCCCTCGGCCGAGAAGGCCCCGTTCCCCTACGAGCCGAGGCTGGCCACCGAGCTGACCCCCTTCCTGCGCAGGGACGCCCTCACGCCGGCCCTGGAGGGCTTCCTGAAGACCGTCGACCTGACGCCGCGCTCCTCCATCGAGTTCCTCGTCGCACTGAACCTGCGGGTCAACCACGCCGTGCGCTACATCATCAGGCTCGAGCACGGCGTTCAGTCCCCCGAGCAGACCCTAAAGCTCGGCAGCGGCTCGTGCAGGGACTCGGCGTGGCTCCTGGTCCAGGTGCTCAGGCACATCGGCCTCGCCGCCCGTTTCGCGTCGGGCTACCTGATCCAGCTTCGCCCCGACGTGAAGCCGCAGGCCGGCCCCGCGGGCGCGTCCCAGGACTTCACGGACCTGCACGCCTGGTGCGAGGTGTACCTTCCCGGCGCCGGATGGATCGGCCTCGACCCCACCTCCGGGCTCCTCGCGGGCGAGGGGCACGTCCCGCTCGCCTGCTCCCCCGAGCCCTCGAGCGCGGCGCCGATCAGCGGCGTCGTAGAGAAATGCGAGACCACCTTCGCGCACGAGATGACCGTGCGCCGCATCTTCGAGTCCCCGCGGGTCACCCTGCCCTACTCGGACGCGACATGGTCCGCCATCGACGCGCTGGGCGCCAGGGTCGACGCCCTCCTCACCGAGGGGGACGTGCGCCTGACGATCGGCGGCGAGCCGACGTTCATCGCGTCCGACGACATGGACGGCCCGGAGTGGAACACCGCGGCGCTCGGGCCGCGGAAGCGGGAGCTCGCCGGGAGGCTGTTCAGCCGCATCTTCAAGGAGTTCGGCCAGGGCGGATTCGTCCACTACGGCCAGGGCAAATGGTATCCCGGCGAGCCGCTGCCGCGCTGGGTCCTCGCCTGCTTCTGGCGCAAGGACAGGAAGCCCCTCTGGGGCGATCCCAGCCTGTTCGCCGACCCCCTGGCGCCCGGAACCCACACCGCCGCCGATGCCCACCGCTTCGCCTGCGCGCTCGCCCGGCACCTGGAGATCCCGGCCGAGCGCCTCGTCCCGGGCCACGAGGACAACCTCTACTACATCTGGAGGGAAAGGCGGATCGCGGCCGGGTACGACCCCGCGGAGACGAGCATGGGCGACCGCGCCGAGCGCGCGCGGCTGGGAGCCCTGCTCGAGGCCGGCCCCGACGCGCCGGTCGGCTACGCCCTGCCTGTCCTTCGCGATCCGGCCGGGCGCTGGACCTCGTCGCCGTGGCATTTCGTCGCGGGCCGGATGTTCCTTGTTCCCGGGGACTCGCCGATGGGCCTGCGCCTTCCGCTCTCCCTGCAGCCGTGGCGTGCGCCCGGCGCCGTGGGCCCCAGCGCAGAGGGAGAGGTCCGCATCGCGCTCTGCGTGGAGGCGCGCGGCGGGCACGTGGCGGTGTTCCTTCCCCCCGTGGACCGGGCCGAGGACTACGCGGCGCTCCTGGCCGCCGTCGAGGCGACCGCGTCCTCCCTCGGACTGCCCGTCATCCTCGAGGGCTACCTGCCCCCGTACGATCCCGCCCTGGATAACATCAAGGTCACGCCGGACCCCGGCGTGATCGAGGTGAACATCAACCCGTCATCGGCATGGGGCGAGCTCGTGCGGAAGACCGAGTGGCTCTACGGCGCCGCGCGCGACTGCGGCCTCGGGGCCGAGAAGTTCATGGTCGACGGCCGGCATGTCGGCACGGGCGGGGGCAACCACGTCGTGCTCGGCGGCCCGCGGCCCGAGGACAGCCCGCTCCTGCGCAGGCCCCACCTGCTCAGGAGCCTCCTGGCCTACTGGCACCAGCACCCCGCCCTCAGCTACGTCTTCAGCGGGCTCTTTGTCGGGCCCACCAGCCAGAGCCCGCGGATCGACGAGGCCCGCAATGACAGCATCTACGAGCTGGAGATCGCCTTCGCCGAGCTCGACCGAAAGCTCGAGGCGGCGGGCGACGCGCCGGGCGCCTGCCCCCCATGGCTCGTCGACCGCATCTTCAGAAACCTCCTGATCGACGTCACGGGCAACACCCACCGCGCGGAGTTCTGCATCGACAAGCTCTACTCGCCCGACAGCGCGACCGGCCGCCTCGGGCTCCTGGAGTTCCGGGCCCTCGAGATGACGCCCCATCCCCGGATGAGCCTCGTCCAGCAGCTGCTCCTGCGGGCCCTGGTCGCCCGGTTCTGGGAGCATCCCTGTGCGCCGCGCCGCCTCGCGCGCTGGGGCACCGAGCTGCACGACCGCTTCATGCTGCCGCACTTCCTCCAGGCCGACCTCGCCGACGTCGTGGCCGACCTGAGGGGATGGGGCCTGGAGTTCGAGGAGGGCTGGTTTGCCCCCCACCTCGAGTTCCGCTTCCCGCTGTTCGGCCGCGTGCGCTGCCGCGAGATAGAGCTGGAGCTGCGCCAGGCCCTCGAACCCTGGCATGTCATGGGCGAGGAGAACGTCGGCGGCACCGTGCGCTACGTGGATTCGTCGGTCGAGCGCCTCCAGGTGAAGCTTTCCGGGGTCGACGCCGAGCGCTACCAGGTGACCTGCAACAAGGTCCTGATCCCCCTCTTCTCGACGGGCGCCGCCGGGGATTTCATCGCGGGCGTGCGCTACCGCGCCTGGCAGCCGCCCTCGGCGCTGCACCCGACGATCGGGGTGGACAGCCCGCTCGTCTTCGACATCGTGGACACCTGGAACGGGCGCTCCATCGGGGGATGCACCTACCATGTCGCCCATCCCGGCGGCCGCAACTACGCCAAGGTGCCCGTCAACTCCTATGAGGCCGAGAGCCGGAGGCTCGCGCGGTTCCTCGCCCTCGGCCACACGCCGGGCCAGATGACGCCCGTCTCGGCCGGGGCCGGCTCCCCGGAATTCCGCTACACCGTCGACCTGCGGCTTGCCCAGAAGCCAAAGGGCGGGCAGGGATAGGCCGCCCCTTCCCCCCGAAATCGATGGCCGCCATTACCCCGCTGCTCGCCTCCGACGACCCCCTGCCCGATTACAAGGGCCTCCCCGGCCGCTACGACGAGTTCAGGGCGCCGGACGGGTCCGTCCGGCCCCACTGGGCCGAGTTCCTGCGGGGCCTCGGGCCCGACCCGGCCGCCACACTGAAGGCCGCCGCCGAG
>CAYNLL010000033.1:0-13524 GCA_964398015.1 uncultured Opitutaceae bacterium
CGGGGGCAAGGCGCTCATGCTCACCCTGGGGACGGGGGTCGGATCCGTCCTTTTTTATCGCGGGGCCCTCTTCCCGTGCGAGCTGGGTCACCTGCAGATGGACGGCAAGGATGCGGAGAAGCGCGTGGCTGCCTCGGTCAAGCACCGCAAGGACCTCTCATGGGGGGAATGGGGCGGGCGCCTCAATCGCTACATCGGCATCCTGGAGGACGTGCTCTGGCCGGAGCTGATCATCATCGGCGGGGGCGTGAGCGCAAAGCATGCGAAGTTCTTCAAGTACCTAAAGACGAGGGCCAGGCTGGTCCCCGCCCAGTTCCTGAACGAGTCGGGGATAGTCGGGGCCGCGCTCTGGGCCGAGCAGGAGCGCCGCGCCTAGGGCCCGCGCGCCCCCTCGGCGCCCGCCCATCCGCCGGGGCACCCGCTCATCAAAGAATCGTGTAACTTTTGAACGAGCTCGGGTGTTGTGGGGACATGCCAAGCCCCAACGAGGCCGAAGCCGGACTCCCCCGACCCCCCATGGGGGCCGTTCGGCGCGCCCTCGACGCGGCCTGGCGCCCGGCAACCCGGCTCTTTCGGGATGCAGGGAGCATCGTCACTTGCCCGTTGTTAGTTGTGTTGGCGTGGAGGGGCCCCCTGTGGCTCCTCCACGCCGTTTTCCCACAGGCCTGAGGCGGGGTATGGCTTGAACATTTGACCCTTAACAGATTACTCGTGAATGCTTCACCCATCATGACCGCAGCCCTATCACCAGGAAACGCGCCCGCGCAGTCCGCCGTGGCCAAGCCCCGCAGGAAATCAAAGCTCAAATGGTATGTCATCGGGGGCGTCGTTCTCCTTGGCGTCCTTGTGGCCCTTGCGATCGTAAAGAAGCGCGGCGCGAACGTCGGCATCTCCGTCACCGTGGAGAAGGCGGTCTCCAGGACCATTGTGCAGACGGTCACCGCCACCGGCAAGGTTCAGCCGGAGGTCGAGGTGAAGATCAATCCCGAGGTGTACGGCGAAATCACGGCGCTCCCGTTCCGCGAGGGTGCGGCCGTCAAGAAGGGCGACATGATCGTGACGATAAAGCCGGACTTCTACCTCGCCCAGGTCGAACAGCAGACCGCGGGCGTCGCCGCGGCGCGCGCCGCGGCCGTGAACAGCGCGGTGCAGCTCGAGAAGGCCGAAGCCGACCTGAAGAAATACCAGGACCTCTTTGACCGGAAGCTCGTCTCCGACTTCGATTACGACTCCTACAAGACCGCCTTCGACGCGGCGAAGGCCAACCGCGAGTCGGCGCTCGCGCAGGTCGACGAGGCCGAGGGCCTCCTGAAGCAGGCAAAGGACTCCCTTTCGAAGACCTCGATCTACGCCCCGATGGACGGCACGGTGAGCTCGCGCTCCTCCGAGGTCGGCGAGCGCGTGCAGGCCTCCACCGAGTTCGCCGGGACCGAGATCATGCGGGTCGCGGACCTGAGCAAGATGGAGGTCCGGGTCAAGGTGAACGAGAACGACATCGTCAACGTCAAGGTCGGGGACCCGGTCAAGATCAGCATCGACGCCTACCCCGAGCGCAAGTTCAACGGCGTGGTTCGCGAGCTCGGAGCGTCCGCCGACAACGCCGGCGCCACGGGCCAGTCGACCGCGAGCTCCGACCAGGTCACGAACTTCGTGGTGAAGATACGCGTCTCCGACAAGGACGTCGCGCTGCGCCCGGGGATGAGCGCTACGGCCGAGATCGAGACGCAGACGGCCAAGAACGTCGTGGCGATCCCGATCCAGAGCGTCACGGTCAGGGCTGAGGGCGGGCTGACCGCCGAGGAGCTGGAGAAGAAGAACGCCAAGGA
Organism: uncultured Opitutaceae bacterium; assembly: GCA_964398015.1. GTDB lineage: Bacteria > Verrucomicrobiota > Verrucomicrobiia > Opitutales > Opitutaceae > Palsa-1447. The sequence continues at coordinate 1,827 of CAYNLL010000033.1, forward strand.
CGCCAAGGACCGCTCCGGCAACGAACAGGACCTCCAGTCGGAGAAGGCCGACGCGATCCGCGACCGCGAGAAGCTGCAGCGCATCGTGTTCATCCGCGACGGCGACAAGGTGAAGGCCCAGAAGGTCGAGACCGGCATCGCCGACAATTCCGTGATCGAGGTGAAGTCGGGGGTGAAGGCCGGCGACGAGGTCGTCTCGGGGACCTACGCGGCCATCAGCCGTCTGCTCAAGGACGGCGCCAAGATCAAGATCGAGAAGCCGAAGGTTGACGGCGCAGACGCGAAGTAGGCCGCCGCTCCATGACGCCCCCTCCTGCCCCTGTGCAGTCGCGCATCGTGCGCCCCGTCGGCCCCTTGGTCATCTCGATCGACGGGGTCACCAAGCTCTACCAGATGGGTGACGAGACGATCCACGCCCTTCGCGGCGTCTCGCTGAGCATCCACCGCAACGAGTACCTGGCGATCATGGGCCCCTCCGGCTCCGGCAAGTCGACCCTGATGAACATGCTGGGCTGCCTCGACACCCCCACCGAGGGGAAGTACGAGTTCAACGGCCAGAATGTCGCCTCGATGGTGGACGACGAGCTCGCCGATATCCGGAACCGCGAGATCGGGTTCGTGTTCCAGACCTTTAACCTTCTGGCCCGCTCGGACGCCCTGCGCAACGTGGAGCTTCCGCTCATCTACGCGGGCGTGCCGCCGCACGAGCGCCGCGAGCGCGCGAGGCAGACGCTCGAGAGCGTCGGCCTCGGCGGGCGCATCCACCACAAGCCGAACGAGCTCTCGGGAGGGCAGCGCCAGCGCGTCGCGATCGCGCGGGCGCTCGTGAACCGGCCGTCGATCATCCTCGCGGACGAGCCGACCGGCAACCTCGACTCGAAGACAGGCGTGGAGATCATGGGCCTCTTCGAGGACCTCTACGACCAGGGCAACACGCTCATCGTCGTCACGCACGAGGAATCCGTCGCCCGCCACGCGCGGCGGATCATCCGCCTGCACGACGGGCTGATCGAGAGCGACGGCCCGGTGGACTGACCGGGGGCGCCATGGACAGGTTCCTCTACGAGATCAACGAGTCCGTCCGGATCGCGATGGCGCAGATCCGGGCGAACAAGATGCGCTCGGCTCTGACGGCGCTCGGCGTGATCATCGGCATCGTCGCCGTCACGCTCATGGGGACGGCGATCCACGGCATCGACATCGGGTTCGACCGGAGCCTTGCCATGCTCGGCGACGACATGCTCTACGTGACCAAGTGGCCGTGGCACAACGTCGAGGACTGGTGGAACTACGCCAACCGGCCGCCGTTCCACGCCGAGGACGCCGAGGCCCTCAACACCATCTTTAGCGCGACCCCGCAGTCGCTCCTCGATGTCGCGGTGCCCGAGGCCGACCGGTCGTCCACGATCAAGTCCAACGAGAACCAGGTGTCGGGGGTGTTCACCATCGGCTCCACGGCGGACTACGGGCGCACGATCTCCGTCGACTTTGACAGCGGGCGCCTCTTCAACGACTCCGAGGCGAAGGCGGGAACGCAGGTGTGCGTCCTGGGCATCGACGTCGCCGACAAGCTCTTCCCCGGGCGCTCCGCGCTCAGCGAGACCGTGAAGATCGAGGGCCAGCCGTTCCGCGTCATCGGCGTCCTGGCCAAGCAGGGCTCCTTCCTCGGCCTGTTCAGCATGGACAACCAGGTCGTCATCCCGCTCAACGCCTACCGGAAATACTTCGACGTGCGCAACGGCGAGGTCCAGGTGCGCGTGAAGATGAAGGACAAACTCCGCGCCGGCGAGGCACAGGAGGAGCTCGTGGGCGCCATGCGCCGGGTCCGCGGGCTGCTCCCCGGCCAGCGGGACAACTTCTCGGTCGAGCAGCAGCAGGCCTTCAAGGCGCAGCTCGACCCGATCAAGCAGGGGATCGCCTTTGCGGGCCTCTTCGTGACGGGCCTGTCGCTCTTCGTCGGCGCGATCGGGATCATGAACATCACGTTCGTGAGCGTCCGGGAGCGCACCAAGGAGATCGGCACACGAAAGGCGCTCGGGGCGCGCCGGCGCACCATCCTCCTGCAGTTCCTGATCGAGGCCGTCTCCATCTGCATCGCCGGCGGCGTCGTGGGCCTTGCGTTCACCTACCTGCTCGGGATGGCGGTGAAGTCCGCGTTCCCCTCTTTCCCGCTGGAGTTCTCGTTCTCGCTCGTGCTGATCTCGCTTTTCGTCTCGGTGCTCACCGGCGTGGTCTCCGGGTTCGTCCCCGCGATGGGCGCCTCGAAACTGGATCCGGTCGTCGCCCTGCGCTATGAGTGAGATCTTCAAGATGGCGTTCAGCTCCCTCGGGGTGAACAAGCTCCGGTCGTTCCTGACGATGTCCGGGATCACGATCGGCGTCTTCTCGGTCATCGGCGTGATGACGGCGGTTTCCGCGCTGCGCGGTTCCATCGAGACGGGACTGAGCTTCCTGGGATCGAACATGTTCCAGTTCGCCAAGTGGCCGACGGGCATCCAGGTCGACGGGAATGACTACCACAAGTACGCCTCCCGCAGGAATATCAAGCTCGAGCAGGCCCAGCGCTACATCGAGCTGATGCGCGGGACGGCCGAAGTCATCTGCCTGAAGGCGTTCGAGAACAACAACCCCGTTCAGGCGACCTACGGAGGCCGCAAGACGACGCCCGGGGTGACGTTCGGCGGGACAAACGAGTACTTCGTGACGGCGAACCAATACGCGATCGACACGGGCCGCAATTTCACGGGCTCCGATGTCGACCTGGTGCGGCCGGTGGCCATCATCGGGCAGGACATCGTCACCAAGCTCTTCCCGGCGGAGAGCCCGCTTGGCAAGCAGATCAAGGCGAACGGCCGGACCTACACGGTGATCGGGACCTTCGTGGCGAAGGGCTCGATGTTCGGCCAGAGCGAGGACGACATCGTTATGGTGCCCATCACGCGCTTTCTCATGGATTTCGGGGCCGAGAACTACACGATCAATGTCGCGACGCAGGCGCCGTCCCAGATCGTGTACAACGACATCATGGACAAGGGGATCGGCGCGATGCGCATCGTCCGGGGCCTCCGGCCCGACCAGGACAACGACTTCGAGATCTATTCGAACGACTCGCTTGTCGCCGCCTTTGCAAAGATCGCGGACGTCGTGAGCATGGGGGCGTTCATCATCAGCGCCATCGCGCTTCTGGCGGCCGGCGTCGGGATCATGAACATCATGCTCGTCAGCGTGACCGAGCGCACGCGCGAGATCGGCGTCCGCAAGGCGGTGGGTGCCAGGAAGATCACCATCCTCACGCAGTTCCTGGTGGAGTCCGTGGTGCTCTCGGTCACCGGCGGGCTCTTTGGCATCGTCCTCGGGACTTTCGCCGGAAACGGGCTCGCCATGTTCCTGACCGTTTCGATCGTCTTCCCCTGGGGATGGGCCGCGACCGGAGTGGTCGTGTGCACGGCGATTGGGGTGGCGTTCGGCCTTTACCCGGCGTGGAAGGCGGCGTCCCTCGACCCGATCGAGGCGCTCCGCTTCGAATAGGCGCCTAGCCCCGGCGGATCTCGGACCCGGTGAACCGGATCTGGATCCTGAAGACCTTCTTCGTGCGGCACCTGACCGCGCCCGTCTTCAGGTCGACGGACTCTGGGACGTCGATCTTGTGGAGGTCGACGGCGGCGTGGTAGCCGCGCTCCGAGAAGATGTCGATCAGCATGGCGAGCGCCATCGGGTCGTCGAGGACCGGATCCTCCGTGTTCACGAGCGCCGTGCCCGAGATCGCGTGGCGCAGGACAATTGGCATGATCTTGCGCTCCACGAAACCCGCCACCTTGCTGAACAGCCCGTTGTGCTCCAGCTCGTAGGAGTCCAGGCGCCTGACGAGCTCCTGGCGCGCATGGACGACGATCTCGCTGGCCACGGGGATGCTGCGCAGCCTGTCCACCGTGCGGGGGTCGAGCTCGAGCGTGCTCTGGTACTCGAGCTCCTGGAGGATGTTCTTCTCAACCTCCGCGAACGTCCCCTGCGCGTTGATGAAGTGGTAGTGGAAGATCTCCTTCAACTCCTGGAGCGCCTCCCAGGTCTGCTCCTTGAAGACGCTGTAGCGGCGCTGGGCGAGGGCCCTGTCGAAGTCGGTGGCCCGTTCCTCTAGGAGTTCGCCGATCCCCGTCCTGCGCACCTCGTCGTTGTGCGCGCGCACCTCGATGCCGCGCCGGACCTGGCGCTCGACGCTCGTGGTCTCGTCGACGAAGAGCACCATGATGTGGATGGTCGGCTGGCGGAAGTGGATGCCGAGCGGCGTCTGGTAGAACTCCCGCCGCAGGGTCTGCATCTTGTCCACCAGGAGCTTCAGGCACTCCACCTGGACCTTCGTGCGGGGAAACCCGTCGAGGATGACCCCGTCGCGGTACTGGGGCTGCAGGAGCCTCTGGAACAGGAGGTCGATCACCTCGCGGTCGCCGACCATGATGCCGGCGTCCTTGAACCGGCGCGCCTCGGGCGAGTCCAGGAGGGCGCTGATCACGATGGGGCCGCAGGTCAGGCCGCGGGTCTTCCCGATGAACCGGGTGTTTGTGCCCTTGCCGGCGCCCGGCGCGCCGCCGAGGAGGATGATCTCCTTGGGGAAACGGAGCTTTTCAAGTCCGTAGGTGGCCTCGAGGCTCTGCCAGACCGCGCTGAAGATGATCTGCGCGTCCTTGATCTCAAGGTCCCTCACGCGGACGGAAACAGGCTGCGCCGGCGCCGGGTCCGCGGTTTCCGGAGCGGGCGTTGGGGTTTTTGTCGGCATTTTAAGGGTCGCCGCACCCTCGGAGCCGGAGTCCCCGCTGGCAAGCTTTCAATGGGAACTCTAAAGAGCCTCAATGGTCCAAGAGGTGTGCCATCTCGGTGGGCGCAAGCCTACGAGAGCACTTAGTTGAAGCTGGACCTGGCGGGGTCGCGCAAGCGACCCCGCCTTGGCTTTTCTGGGCCTGCAACAGACGCCCCCAGGGGCCTGGGCCCGCCCATCAGATCGGGCTCGCGCCGGCGCCAGCACGCGGGCGGGAGCGTTCCCGGCGTGAGGACGATCCTGCTGCTTTCCGCGCTTTCCCTGGCCGCGACCGCCGGCACCCTCGCGGCGGCTGGGCCCGTGGAGTCGGATCCCGCCCTGGCGGCGATCGTCATCTTCAAGACGGCATCGGTCGAGGACGCAAGGCGGGCCATGGGGCTGGGTCCATCGGTGGGGCCGGGGGAGCTCGTCCCGGAATTCGACGCCTGGCGGTGCACGCACCTCGTCCTTCCTTGGTGAGCGCAGGCTCCCGGACCCGTGGGGCGCCGGCCGGGGCCGCATCCCGGGAACCCGGGCCCGGGTTTCTTTGTCATTGGCCCTCTGACCTTTCGGGGCCATGCTTCCCGGCCTCACCCCATGCGCGTCCTTATCGTCGATGATGAACCCTCTATCCGAAGGACGACGCGGATAGCGGTGGAGTCCGCCGGGCATACGGCCTCCGAGGCGCCCAACGGCGCGAAGGCGATCAAGGCCGCGGAGGAGGAGGGATTCGACGCCGTATTTCTCGACGTCAAGCTGGGGCACGAGGACGGGCTGGACGTCCTCGCCCGCCTGATGAAGGTGCGGCCGGCACCGGCAGTGATCCTTTTCACGGCCTATGCCAACATCGCCACGGCGGTCGAGGCGATGCGACGGGGGGCCTTCGACTTCATACCGAAGCCCTTCACCCCCGATCAGATCCGCTCGGTGCTGTCGAAGGTGAGCAAGTCAAACGCTCTGGAGCGAAGGGTGCAGGCGCTGGAGAGCGACCTGGCCTCCGGCGCGCCTCCGGTCGACCTGGACTCGGCCGAGCCGTCGATGCAGCGGGCCCTGCAGATGGCGTTCAGGGCCGCCGAAACCCCCGCGAACATCCTGGTCCTGGGTCCAAGCGGGACAGGCAAGAGCGTGCTCGCCCGCGAGATCCACAAGCGGAGCGCCCGGGCCGAGGAGGCCTTTGTCACCGTCAATTGCCCCAGCCTCTCCAAGGAGCTCCTGGAAAGCGAGCTGTTCGGCCACGCGCGGGGATCGTTCACGGGCGCCATCGCGGAGACGTCGGGCAAGGTCGCCGCCGCAGACGGCGGCACCCTCTTCCTGGACGAGATCGGCGAGATGCCCCTGGAGATCCAGCCCAAGCTCCTGCGCCTGCTCCAGGAGCGCGAGTATGAGCGCGTCGGCGAGGCCGTCCCGAGGAGGGCGGATGTCCGGGTCATCGCTGCCTCCAACCGCGACCTCGCGTCGGAGGTGAGGGCCGGCCGCTTCAGGGAGGACCTCTTCTACCGCCTCAACGTGATCGCGGTCACGCTGCCGGGGCTGCGCGAGCGCCCGGCCGACCTCGCCCGGCTTGCCGACGGCGCGCGCCGTTACTTTGCGTCGCGCGCCGGCAAGGGGCGCGTGGCCTTCTCGGCGGCGGTGTCCGCGGCGTTTGCCGCCTACGCGTGGCCCGGGAACCTGCGCGAGCTGCGCAACGTGATCGAGAGGGCCGTCATCCTCGCGCCCGGAGACACGATCGAGCTCTCGGACCTTCCCGAGGAATTCGCCGTGGCGCTGCCGCGGACCGTGACCGTGGGCGCCCACGTCACCCTCGAGGAACTTGAGGCGGAGCACATCCGGCGTGTCCTCGCCCTCTCCCGTAACCTGGACGAGGCCGCCCGGACGCTGGGGATCGACCCGGCCACCCTCTACCGAAAGCGCGTGAAGCTGGGCCTTCTCTGACACGAACCCGGGCATGCTCCGCTCCCGCCTCCTGTTCGGCCTGCTCCCGCTGCTCCTGGTGCTCGTCGCCACGGGGGCGTACGCGATCCGCGTCTGCCGCCAGCTGGCGGGGCCCGTGCAGCACGGCCTCGTCGCGGAGTACCAGGCGGCGCTAGGGTGCCAAGACATGAGGGTCTCGGCCACGGTCATGTCCAATGCGAGCGCTCTCGCCGCCGCCAACCCCATCGCGGCCCGGCGTTCGCTCGACCGCGGGCGCGCGGACTTCACCAAGGAGCTCATGGCGCAGTCGGGCAGCTCTGCGGGCAAGCCCAGGGCGCGCCTTGTCGACGAGCTCGACGCAGCCTTCCAGGTGTTCTCCACGCGCTGCGACCGAACGATCTCCGAGGGCGGGTCGACCTCGCTCGACGCGACCCGGGACGACGAGGACGCCCTCTTCCGCGTCCTCAACGCCCTCGACCGCCTCACGGCGAACGACTACGCGGCGTCGCGCGAGACCGAGGCCCAGGCCGAGCAGCTGGCCGGCACGGCGGTGCGGGTCCTTTCGGTGGCGATAGGCGCCGCGGTTCTCCTCTCGATCGCGATCGCCTGGCTGGTCGCGGCGTCCCTCCTGCGGCCGATCAAGGCGCTGACGGCGTCGGCGACCGCCCTGGGCGAGGGGGACCTGGACACCTCGGTCCCGGTCTTCTCGCGTGACGAGCTGGGCGCCCTCGCCCGCTCGTTCAACACGATGGCCGCGAAGCTGCGCACCTATCGCGAAGCGACCCTGGAGAGGGTCCTCAGGACCCAGCGCACGATGGAGGCGACGCTGACCTCGGCGCCCGACCCCCTCTTCGTGGTCTCAAGGGAGGGGCGCTTCGAGGTGCGCAACCCCGCGGCGGAGGAGCTGTCCGGGCTCCCGGAGTTCTCGGGGGGGCTACCGGCCTCCCTCGCCGAGCCCCTGGCCGCGGTCCTGGCGTCGGACGAGCACTACCTGCCCACGGACTACGGCCGGGTCGTGACCTTCAGGGTCGGGAACGAGGACCGCCACTATCTCCCGCGCATCCTGGCGATCGGCGACAAGCTGACGGAGTTCAAGGGCGCCGCCGTCATCCTGCAGGACGTGACGAAGTTCCGCCTGCTGGACGACGCGAAGACCAACCTGGTCGGCACCGTGAGCCACGAGCTGAAGACCCCGCTCACGGGCCTGCGGATGGCGGTGTACCTGCTCCTTGAGAAGACGCTCGGGCCTCTGGCTCCCGCCCAGCGCGAGATGCTCGAGTCGGCGCGTGACGACGCCGACCGCCTCCTGCGGATCCTGGATTCCCTGCTCGACCTCGCCAGGCTCGAGGCGGGCGCCTCTGCGCTCGAGCGCAGGCGGATCCCGGTGGACGCGCTCCTGCGCGGCATCGCCGAGGAGGCCCGGGCATTCATCTCCGCCGCGGGCCAGCAGCTCGTGCTTCACCAGGAGCCCGGCGCCGCCGAGGTGAACGTGGATGCGGGCAGGCTGCGGCACGTGTTCATCAACCTCCTCTCGAACGCCTCGAAGTATTCCCCCGACGGAGGCACGATCACGCTCGCAGCGGCCACGGCGCCGCTGGGCTTCGTGCGCTTCTCCGTAAGGGACCAGGGCGCCGGCATCCCGCCGGAGGCGCTCCCTCACCTGTTCGACCGCTTCTACCGGGTTCCGGGCCAGTCCAAGCCCGGGGCCGGCCTCGGGCTCACCATTGCGCGCGAGATCGTGGTCGCCCACGGGGGTACGATCTCGTGCTCGAGCGACCCGGCGAGCGGAACCGAGTTCCACTTCCTCGTGCCAGCCGCCTGAGGGGCCCGCCTCCGGGCGCGCTACTTGTGGCGCCCGTGCCGGATGATGTCGTAGACGATGTAGAACCCGAAGAGGGCGGAGATCAGGTACCCCAGGATGCCCAGGGCGGGATACCCGAAGAGCCTGGGACCGGCGCCGGTCGTGACGATAAGCGACGAGCCGACGATGAGCGAGCCGACGATGACGCCGAGCGTGATCCGGTTGGCTGCGACCGCGACGGTCTCCTCCAGGTGCTCCAGGCCCTTGTGCTGGAAGTTCACCGTGAGGTTGTCGTGCTCGAGGCGCCGCATGAGCCGGCGCAGCTCGAGCGGCAGGTCCTTGAGGCCGAGCAGGCTCCCCCTCAGGAAGTCGCCCACCGAGCGCAGCATCGCCTGCGGGCTCCATCGGTCGCGCTGCAGCTGCGAGAGGACCGGCTCGGCGATGGAGCGCATGTCGAAGGCGGGGTCGAGGCCGCGACCGACCTCCTCGACCGAGAGCACGGCCTTGGCCATGAGCGAGTAGTCCCGCGAGAGAGGGATTCCGTTGCTCCCCAGGATGAACAGGAGGCGCAGCATCGCCCGTCCGAGCTCCTGGCGCCCGACGGAGAAGTTGAGCTCCTCGCGGAGGGCCAGGGTGACGTCCCTCTCCATCTCCCGCGCGTCGGGCCGCGCCTCGGAGGGCGCGAGCTCGACCGCGATCCTCACGATCCTCTCGGCGTCCTGGTCGACGGCGGCGATCCAGAAGTCGGCGAGCGCGAAGCGCAGGCGCTGGGTGAGGTGGCCCACCATACCCCAGTCGATGAAGGCAATCCTGCCGTCGGCCGCCACGATCACGTTTCCCGAATGGGGGTCCGCGTGGAAGAAGCCGTCGACCAGGACCTGGCGGATCAGCGACGTGGCGCAGTTCCTCGCGCAGACCGCGAGCTGCTCGGCGGGCAGCTTGCTCTCGCCCACCGGGGAGCCGTCGACCCAGTCCATGACCAGGACGCGCTCTGAGGAGAGGTCGTTGAGCACGGCGGGGGCGAACACCTGCTCCGGGTGCGGGTTGACCGTGTTGAAATACTCCTGGTTGCGGGCCTCGTTCCTGAAGTCCAGCTCGCGGATCACGCCCTTTCGCACCTCCTCCACCACCGCGGGCAGGTCGAAGGGGCGCAGGGTCGCGCTCCGGTGGTGGAGCTGGCCCGCGAGCCAGCCGGCGAGGTCGAGGTCGATCTCTATCTTGCGGACGATCGCCGGCTTCTGGATCTTGACCGCGACATCGCGCCCGCCTGCGCGGGTCCTCGCCCGGTAGACCTGGGCGAGCGACGCCGATGCCGTAGGGGTTTCGCTGAACTCCTCGAAAACCTCCTTGTGGGGCCTGCCGAGGGCCTCGTCGAGGACCGGCCCCATCTCCGCGAAGGGGACCGACTTCACATGGTCCTGGAGCTTGCGCAGCTCGAGCACCAGCGACTGCGGCACCACGTCCGGCCTCATGCTGAGCACCTGGCCAAACTTGATGAAGGCCGGGCCCAGTTCCTCGGCCGTCATCCTTATCCGCTCGTCGGACGTCTTCGGATGGATGGGCTTCGGGAGCATCTGCCTCCACGCCCCCGCCGGCGCGCCCGCCTGTTGGAGCAGGTCGGCAAAGCCGTTGCGGGCGATGATGGAGAAAATCTCCCCGGCCCTCCCGGCGTGGGCCAGGAAATCGAACCGCTTCACGATTTCGCGCGGTGCCTGGGCGTCTTCTCGGGCTTCCCCTCGAGCGCCGCGACGCGGGCCTCGAGGGCCTCTATCCTGGCCGCGAGCTTGCCGTCGACGGATGAGAGGACGTCCTTGAACTTGTCGCCGAGCTTCGCGCTCGCCTCGTCAAACTCGCGGCGCCCGTCGTTCGCGATCTTCTCGGCCATCGCGCGGGCTTCGGCCGCGGTGAGCTTTCCTTGCTTCACAAAATCATCAAGGCCCGCCTGTACCTTGTCCTTGGTGACGACGGCGGCGCCCAGGCCCGCCAGGAGCGTTTTCTTGAATGTCTCGATCATAATTCTCCAACGTATGCCCGGGAAGGCGCGCTTGCAAACCGGTTGACACCTTGGCGGCGCCCCCGTCCAGGACGCGGCGGGCAGAAGGCTCAGGAATGGGGGCCTCGGCGAGCTGCCGCATCCCCATTTGAGGCGCGCGGATCCGCGGGTCGGCGCCCGCGCCACGCGGCAGCGCCGCCTTTCGCGGGCCAATTTCTCCTTTTCAGTTTGGCCGCATAGGCGTTGCATGAGATCATGCAAAAACCAATCACGGTGCTTGAGGCCCTCAACGGCACCGCCCCACGGGATGGCGTGCTGGTCCAGGGATGGGTGCGGACGCGGCGTGACGCCAAGAGCTTCTCATTCCTGGAGGTCAATGACGGCTCGTGCCTTCGCAGCCTTCAGGTGATCGCCCCCGAGACCCTCGGCAATTATGCCGCGGTGCAGCACCTCATCACCGGCGCGTCCGTCTCCGTGCGCGGACGCCTCGTGGCGTCGCTGGGGCAGGGCCAGAAGTGGGAGCTCAGCGCCGAGGAGGTCACGATTGTCGGAGCCTCGGACGCCGGCTACCCGCTGCAGAAAAAGGGGCACACGCCGGAGTTCCTGCGGGAGATCGCCCACCTTCGCCCTCGTTCAAACCTATTCGGCGCCATCTTCCGCATGCGCAGCCGCCTTGCGTTCGCGGTTCACAGGTTCTTCAACGAGCGGGGCTTCGTCTACCTGCATGCCCCGATCATCACCGGCAGCGATTGCGAGGGGGCGGGGGAGATGTTCCGCGTGACGACGCTCGATCCCGCGGCCCCACCCAAGGCGCCCGACGGCTCGGTCGACTATAGCCGGGATTTCTTCGGCCGGCCCACCTACCTGACCGTGAGCGGCCAGCTGGAGGCGGAGGCGTTTGCGTGCGCACTGTCCAAGGTCTACACCTTCGGACCGACGTTTCGCGCGGAGAACTCAAACACCTCGCGCCACGCCAGCGAGTTTTGGATGATCGAGCCGGAGATGGCATTCTGCGACCTGGCGGGCGACATGGATCTGGCCGAGGAGTTCGTCAAGGCCCTCATCCGCGAGGCCCGGACGGGAGGGGCAGACGATCTTGAGCTTTTCGCCAAGTTCGTGGACAAGGAGCTGATGGGACGCCTCGACTTTGTCCTGGAGCGCCCGTTCCAGCGGGTGAGCTACACGGAAGCGGTCAAGCTCCTCG
>CAYNLL010000034.1:0-13307 GCA_964398015.1 uncultured Opitutaceae bacterium
GGATGTTCGCGGTCACGGCCTGCCCGCCGTTCGGGCCGTTCTTCAGCGAGCTCCTCGTCGTGCGGACGGGCCTCGAGCAGGGCCGGGTCGCGGCCGTCACCCTGTTCCTGGGCTGCCTGCTGTTCGCCTTCTTCGGCATGACGCGCCTGGTGTTCGCCATCGTTGACGGACGCCCGCGCGCGGCCGCGATGAAGAGCGGGCGGCACTTTCACGAGACGGCGGGAGTCATCGTGCCTCCCCTCGTGCTGCTGGGCCTCTCCCTCTGGCTCGGCCTCGCCACTCCCGCCGTGTTGCGGGAATCGTGGTCGGCTGCTGCTGCGCAGGTGTTTCCGGGCCCATGAGCGCGCCTTCCCCCTTCCTTCAGCTGGCCAATGCCACGGCGGTGGCCTGGGCGGACGTGCCCGAACTGCCGGCCGCGGCGCTGGTCCGGGCGACTGCGGCGGAGCTCGACCGCGGGGCCCGCCTCTGCGCCTGGTTTGGCGTCCGCGAGGACGGCGCCACGAGGCTGGTCGCCGTCGTCGCGTTTGACGTGGACAACACGCTGGCCGCCGCCCGAAGCGAGCCGGCGTCGGGCGGCTATCCCTCGCTCACCGCGACGCACCCGCAGGCTCATCTCTTCGAAAGGGAGGTCTGGGAGCAGCACGGCCTGGAGCCGCAGGGGCATCCTTGGCTCAAGCCCGTCCGGGCGGGCGCGGGCGGCGCACCTGCACCCTGCGAGTTCTTCCGGGTGGAGGGGCGCGAGGTGCACGAGGTGGCCGTCGGACCTGTGCACGCGGGCATCATCGAGCCCGGGCACTTCCGGTTCCAATGCTCAGGCGAAGAGGTGCTGCACCTGGAAATCGCGCTCGGCTACCAGCACCGCGGCGTCGAGCGGGCGATGGCGGGGGGGCCGCACCGGACGACGATGAGCCAGATCGAGGCGGTGTCCGGCGACGCGACCGTCGGCCACGCGACGGCGTACGCGTCCGCGATGGAGGCCCTCGGAGGCGGCGAGGCGCCGCTGCGCGCGCAGTGGCTGCGCCTCGTGGCGCTCGAGCTCGAACGCCTGGCGAACCACACGGGCGACCTCGGGGCGCTGGCCAACGACGTGGCGTTTCTCCCGACCTCGGCGGCCTGCGGCAAGATTCGGGGCGACTTCCTCAACCTGACGGCGCTCCTCTGCGGCAATCGCTTTGGCCGCGGGCTGGTGCGGCCGTGGGGCTGCCGCCATGACCTCGAGCCGGAGCGGCTGTCGCGGCTCGCCGAGCGCCTGGCCGGTGCGCTCGCTGACGTCGGCCAGGCGACCGGCTGGCTGTGGGACTCCGCTTCCTCCCGGGCGCGCTTCGAGGGCACGGGCACGGTGTTCACGAAGCAGGCGGCCGATCTCGGCCTGGTGGGGCCTGCGGCGCGGGCCTGCGGTCTCGTGCGCGACGTCCGGTACGACCACGCGGCCGGCTGGCACCGCTTCGCGCAGGCGCCGGTCGCCGTGTGGCCGAGCGGGGACGTGTTTGGCCGCGCGCGCGTGCGTTGGCTCGAGATCCAGCGATCGGGGCAGATGCTGCGGGAACAGCTTGCCGGTCCCCCGGAGGGGGAGGTCTGCGCCGCCCCCGCCGCCCCCGCCCCCGACACGCTCGCGGTGGCGCTGGTGGAGGGCTGGCGCGGGGAGATCTGCCACGTGGCGCTCACGGACGCGGCCGGGGCCCTGCGCCGGTACAAGATTGTCGACCCCTCTTTCCACAACTGGATCGGACTTGCGATGGCCATGCGGGGCCAGGCGGTTTCGGATTTCCCGATCTGCAACAAGAGCTTCAACCTCTCCTACTGCGGCGCAGACCTCTGAGTCGCTGAAGATCCCCGACATGTTTATCCTCGAGACCCTCACCCACCGCCTGAAGGAAGGCTGCGTGACGATGGACTATCCCAAGGGTCCTCCGCCGCCGCTGCCGGACAGGCACGGGGGCTCCCTCCGCGTGGAGTCCGCGAAATGCCCGAAGGGCTGCGCCGAGTGCATCGCGGTCTGCCCGACGCAGGCGATCGCGCCCCGCGCCGGCGGGGGCATCGCGCTGGACCTCGGCAAATGCCTGTTCTGCGCGGCGTGCGTCGAGGCCTGTCCGCACGGCGCCGTCACGCACACGGGGGACCACAGGATGGCAGCCCGGACGCGGGCGGACCTCGTCCTTGGGGAGCCGGGCGCGGAGGAGGTCCGTCTGGCGGCGGCGCTGGGCGAGAAGCTGCGCGGGCTCCTGGGGCGTTCGTTGCGGCTCAGGCTCGTGAGCGCGGGCGGGTGCGGCGCCGCCGAGGCGGACCTGAACGTGCTGGGAACGATCGGCTGGGACATCGGCAGGTTCGGCATCCAGTTCGTCGCGTCGCCGCGGCATGCCGACGGGCTGGTCATCACGGGCCCCGTCTCGCGCAACATGGAGCTTGCCCTCAGGAAGACCTGGGCCGCGATGCCGGAGCCGAAGATAGTGATCGCCGTCGGCACGTCGGCCATTTCGGGCGGCCCGTTCGCCGGCAATCCCGAGGTGTTGAACGGTGCCGACGCGCTCCTTCCCGTGGACCTCTACATCCCTGGGTGGCCACCCCATCCGCTGACAATCCTCGACGGCCTTCTCCGCCTCCTGGGGCGGCTGGAGGGCGACAGCTTCACGCCGGCGGGCCCGGGCGCTATTCGGCCCGCAGCGCCTCCACCGGGTTGACCCGCGTCGCCCTTCGGGCCGGCAGCCAGCAGGCAAAGAGGGTCGCCACTACCAGGAGCGCGGCCATCGCGACGATCAGCAGCGGGTCCTGGCCGTCGAACCCGGGAAGGGCCAGTTCGAGCCCGCGGCTGAGCGCGAAAGCCAGCACGAGGCCGATGCCCGTTCCGACCGCCGCGAGGCGCGCCCCGTTCCTCAAGACCAGCCAGAGCACGCTGAAGGACTCGGCCCCCAGGGCCATGCGTATGCCGATTTCCTGGGTCCGCTGGACCGCCAGGTTGGCGACGACCCCGTAGATCCCGACGAGGGCCAGCAGCAGGCCCAGCGCGGCCGCGATGGACATGAGCTGCCCGACGAGGACGATGTTGGCGGCGGACTGCGCGAGGGTGGATTCGACGGTGCCGGCGTTGTAGACCGCGAGGTCGGCGTCCACGCGCGCCACCGCGTGGCGCGCGTCGTCGATGACGGCGCCCGGCTGCCCGCTGTAGCGGGCGGCGAAGGTCAGCCAGTGCTCAGGGTCCTGGCTCATCGGATGGTAGGTCTGGAACGGCGTGAGCAACGGGCCCGTGTTGCCCGGGAACCGCACGTTGTTCACGATCCCGACGATCTCCCTCCACTGGGGGTTCTTGGGGTCGGTGCTGCCAATCCGGTGCCCCAGGGCGTCGCCCTTGGGCCAGAACTGGTTGGCCATCGCCTGATTGATGATGACGACCTGCTTCGTGGTGGCCCGGTCGGCCGGCGTGAACTCCCGCCCGGAGAGCAGGTGGATCCCCAGCGTGTCGAAGTACTCCGTCGTTATCCTCTCCTTCTCGGCGAGGGGTTCCTTGCCCTGCGGCGAGGGCTGGCCCTCGATGGCGAAATTCCCGTTGTTCGAGAACGTGAACACCGGGATGGAGCCGGCGATCGAGACGCGGTCCACGCCCGGGACGCCCGAGAGCGCCGTCTGGATCTTGTCGATGGCGGAGCGCACCTGGTCGTCGGTCTTGTAGGTGTTGTACGAGAGGACGAAGCTTCCGGTGAGGATGCTTCCGAACTTCCAGCCGGGCTCGCTGCGCCCGTAGCGCATCACGCTGCGCACGAAGAAGCTGGCGCCCGTCAGAACGACCAGCGCCAGGGCCAGCTCGGACACGACAAGCGCATGGCGCATACGGTGCTTCGAGCGGTCGCCCGACGTTCCCCGCCCGCTCTGCTTGAGCGCCAGGTTGACGTCGGTGCGCGAGGCGATCAGCGCTGGCGTGAGGCCGAAGAGGATCCCCGTGGCGACGGAGATCGCGAGGGTGAATCCCACGACGCGGTAGTCGAGCGGCAGTTCAAAACCCGGGGCGTCCGAGCTGATCGTAAGGCGGCTTCCCAGGAGCTTGTTGCCCCAGACCGCCACCAGGAGGCCGAGGGCCCCGCCGGCGATGGAGAGCAGGACGCTCTCGGCCAGCAGCTGGCGGATCAGGTGGCTGCGGGACGCCCCGAGGGCGATGCGCACGGCGTGCTCGCGGGCGCGGGTTGCCGCGCGCGCCAATTGGAGGTTCGCGAGGTTGACGCAGGCGATCAGGAGGACAAAGACCATGAGCCCCATCATGATCCAGGTGATGCGGCGCGCGTTGCCCACGCGCGCCAGCTCATAGGGCACGGCGCTCAGGCCCCGCTGGGTATTGACCTCGGGATGGTCGTGCGCGAGACGGGCCGCGATTGTGCTGAGCTCCGCCTGAGCCTGGGCGAGGCTCACGCCCGGTTTAAGGCGGGCCGCGACATTGAGCCAGGCGTTGTTGCGGATCTCCCAGCCGTCCTCGGAGTAGCCCACGGGCTGCCAGATGTCCACGGGACCCCACGACATGTAGTCCTGGCAGCTCTCCGGCATCACGCCGACCACCGTCACCGGGATGCCGTCCAAACGGACGGTCTTGCCGACCACCTGCGGGTCGCCGCCCAGGTTCGCCTTCCAGAAGCGCTCGCTCACGGCGATGACGTCATAATGCCCGGGGCCCTCGTCGGACGGGGTGAGCAGGCGGCCGAGGAGGGGCCTGACCCCGAGGGTGCCAAAGAACCTACCCCCCACCGACAGCCCAGAGACACGCGTCGCGGGCGCGCCGGGTTGCGCCAGGCTAAACGACTGGAAGCACCACGGCGTCATCTGCTCGAACACGGTGCTCTGCTGGATCATGTCGCGCACGTTTGCGGGCGCAATCGTGGCGAACGCGTTTTGCGGCTGGGTCCCGAATATCTCCACCAGGCGGCCCGGCTCGGCGAACCCCGGCAGCCGGTTGAGGATCGCGTTGGTGAGCGTGAAGGTGGTCGCGTTGACACCGATCCCGAGTGCAAGCGTCAGCAGGGCGATCACCGTGAAGGCCGGGCTCTTCAGGAGCTGGCGGAGGGCATATTTCATGGGGAGGGAGGTTCGGGCTGGGTCTGCTGCCGGGCGTCCGGGGCTATTCCGCCCGTAGGGCGATGATCGGGTCGACGCGCGTCGCCGCACGCGCGGGCAGCCACGAGGCGGCCATCGCGACCGCGGCGAGCAGCGCCGCGACGCAGGCGACGGCGACGGGGTCGCCGCCGGGTATCGCGGGGAGGGCCGCGTTTAGCACCCGGATCTGCCCCCAGGAAAGGAGGAGCCCAAGGGCCGTTCCCATCGCCGCCAGGCGCACGCCCTGCCCGAGGACGAGCCAGAGCACGTCGCGCGCCTGTGCGCCCAGCGCCATGCGGATCCCGAACTCCGCGGTGCGCTGCGCGACGAGGCTGGAGATCACGCCGTAGATGCCGACCGCGGAGAGGACGAGGCCGATCGCCGCAAACGTACCGAGCATCTCGCTCACCATCCTGAAGCCGCCGGTGATCTGCTCCATGGAGTCGCGGGCGGAGACGATCGCGTACACGGGCTGGTCGGGGTCGATCGCCTGGACCGCGCCGCGAAGCGCGGCCGCGACGGCGGGAACCGGGGCGGAGCTGCGGAGGGCGATGTTGAAGTAATGGACCTGGTTGCCCGGCGTCTGGCTTAAGGGAAGGTAGACCTGGAAGGGCGTGTCGCTCGGGCGCACGAGCTCCAGGGTCGAGCGGACGTGGTTGACGACGCCCACGACCTCTAGCCAGGCGGGGGCGCTCGGCGAGGCGTCCGCGAGGCGCTTGCCGATCGGGTTCTCGCCGGGCCAGAGGTCGCGGGCCATGTCCTCGTCGATGATGGCGACGCCGCGCGCGTCGCGCCGGTCAGCGGCGGTGAAGTCGCGCCCGCTGATCAGGCGCATGCCCAGCGCCGAGAAATGCCCCGGCGTGACCGAGTTGAAGTACGCCAGCGGCTCCTTGCCGTGGGCGGGGCGGGCGCGGCCGTCGACCGTGATGCCCGAGCTCCGCCAGGAGCCCAGGACCGGGAGGTAGGCGGCGATCGTCTCCTGCTGGGCCCCGGGAAGCTCGGCCAGCTTCGCTCCCAGCTTGTCGAAGAACGCGTCGGTCTGCGTGTCCCTGGAGTAGTTGGAGTTGAACGGGAGCGACATGCTGGCCGTGATCAGCCCGTCCGGCCTCCAGCCCATGTCGGCGCTCGCCACCCGCTGCATGCCGCGCACGAAGTAGCCCGCGCCCGACAGGAGGACCAGGGCGAGGGCGAGCTCCCCGACGATCAGCGCCTGGCGCAGCAGGTGCCGCGAGCGGTCTCCGGACGACCCCCGCGCGCCCTGCTTGAGGGCGCCGTTCACATCCGTGCGGGACGCGATCCACGCCGGGAGCGTGCCCGCCAGCACTCCGGTCACGACGGACGCGACCAGCGTGAACACGAGGACGGCGGAGTTGATGCGCATGACAAACGGGTCGTCGCCGTTGGGCACGTACATCTCGGCGCTGATCAGGCGGTTTCCCCAGGCGGCGATCAGGATGCCCACGATGCCGCCGAGCGCCGAGAGCAGGAGGCTCTCGGCCAGGAGCTGGCGCATGAGCTGCAGCCTGGAGGCCCCGAGCGCGATGCGCACGGCGTGCTCCCGGAGGCGCTCGGACATGCGGGCGAGCTGGAGGTTCGCGAGGTTGGCGCAGGCGATAAGGAGAACGAACCCGGCGAGGCCCATGCACAGCCAGGAGATGCGGCGCGAGATGGCGTTGGTGCGCGTGTCGTTCCAGAGTGCGAGGCGCAGGCCGTTGCCCGCGTTCGTCTGGGGGTAGTCGTGCGCGAGCCGGGAGGCGATCGCCGAGGCCTCGCCCTGGGCCTGGCCCAGCGCGACCCCCGGCTTGAGCCGCCCGATGGCCTGCATCCAGTTGTTGTCGCGGACCTGGCGGGTCGCTCCGTCAAAGCTGAGGTTGCGCCACATGTCGACCTGGCCCCAGTACATCGGGGTGCTGAACGCCTCCGGCATCACACCGACGATCGTCACCTGCTGGCCGTCGACGCGGATCACGCGCCCGACGATCCCGGGGTCGGCGGCGTAGTGGCTGCGCCAGAACCCCTCGGAGAGGACGGCGACCTTGGGGGCGCCGGAGAGGTCGGCCTCCGGCCCGAAGGCGCGGCCCACGAGGGGCGCGATCCCGTAGATCGTGAAGAAGTCGCCCGAGGCCGACATCCCCGCCAGGCGCTCGGCGGGCTGGCCCGGCTCGGCCAGGTTGAAGTTCTGCTGGAAGAAGGCGGCCAGGCGCTCGAACGAGGTGTTCTGCTGCTGGTAGTCGTAGAAGTTCGCCGGCGACAGGGGCCAGGCCTGCGACTGCGCGGAGGTGCGGAAGACGCACACCAGGCGCCCGGAGTCGGGCGCGGGGGAGGCCTGCAGCACGAGCGCGTTCAGGAGCGTGAACATCGTCGAGTTCACGCCGATCCCCAGCGCGAGGGTCAGCGCGGCGACGACGGTGAAGCCCGGGTTCTTGACGAGCTGGCGGAAGGCGAACCTGAGGTCGAAGAGCATCGTTCCGGGCTGCCGGTCATTCCTTGGGCTCCGCGCTCTCCTCGACGACCCGGCCGTCGAAGAGGTGCACGGTGCGGTCGGCGTGGCGCGCGAAGCGGGTGTCGTGGGTCACCATGAGGATGGTCGAGCCCGAGCGGTGGAGGCTCTGCAGGAGCTCCATCACCGCGTCGCCGTTCTTCGAGTCGAGGTTGCCCGTGGGCTCGTCGGCCAGGAGCACGGCGGGGTGGCCCGCGAGTGCTCGGGCGACGGCCACGCGCTGCTGCTGGCCGCCCGAGAGCTGCGAGGGCACGTGCTTTGCGCGGTGGGCCATGCCGACCTTCTCGAGCGCCTCCTCGACCCTCGCCTTGCGCTCGGACGCGGGCATCCCGCGGTACGTGAGCGGGAGCTCGACGTTCTCGTAGACGGTCAGGTCGCCGATCAGGTTGAACGACTGGAAGATGAAGCCGATCTCGCGGTTGCGGATCCGCGCGCGCTCCGCCGGCGTGAGCCCCTGGACCGGGCGGTCGTTGAGCACGTAGGAGCCGTCCGTCGGGGTGTCGAGCAGGCCGAGGATGGAGAGGAGCGTGGACTTCCCGCACCCTGAGGGCCCGGCGATCGCGACGTACTCGCCCTTGGTGATCTCCAGGTGGATCCCGGAGAGCGCGTGGGTCTCGACCTCGTCGGTGAGGAAGACCTTGGTGACGTTGTCGAGTTTGAGGAGCGATTGTGACATGACTTTGTATCCTTGTTTTTGGGGCGGTTGTGGAAGGGGGAGGGGCGTCAGCCCTGGCGCAGCGCGGCGACGGGCTCGACCCGCGTCGCCCTAAGGGCGGGCAAAAGGCAGGCGGCGAGCGCCACCAGGGCGAGGGCGAGCGTCGCCGCGACAAGCGTCGCCGGGTCGGTCGAGGCCGTGTCGAAGAGGAGCGCGGCCACGAGGCGGTTGAGGAGCATGTAGCCCGCCAGCCCCGCGGCCACGCCGAGGGCGACGAGCGCGGCGCCGAGCTTTAGGACAAGGGCGGCGATGTCGAGGGGCTCGGCCCCGAGCGCCATGCGGACGCCGAACTCCGTGGTGCGCTGGGCGACCGAGAAGGCGAGGACCCCGTAGACGCCCAGCATCGCGAGGACCACCGCGAGGCCGCCGAAGACGCAGAGCAGGACGACGGGGGCCCTGCGCGGCTGGGCCGCGTCCTCCATGCGCTGCGCCATCGTCATCACCTCGAATGTCGGCAGCACCGGGTCGGCCGCGTGCACGGCGGCGCGCATGGCCGGGGCGAGGGCGGAGGGGTCGCCGTCCGTCCGCGCGACGAAGACGAGGTTCGCCTGGGCCTGCTGCGCGAGGGGAAAGTAGACGGATTCCTTGTCGGACGCCTCGTCGAGCCTGCCGTTCTTGACGGTGGCCACGACCCCGACGACCGTCCACGGGTCAGGCGAGCCGTGGACGATGCGCTTGCCGACCGGGTCCTGGCCCTTCCAGTAGCGGTCCGCGAGCACGCGGTCCACGACCGCCACCCTCTGCGCGCCCGCGACGTCGGTGGCGGCAAACCAGCGCCCCTTAAGGAGGGTGAGGCCGAGCGCGGCGCGGTAGCCCGGGTCGGCCGACCTCATCAGCCCGTGGGGCGTTGCGGCGCCCTCGGGAAGCACGATGTCGGGGCTCGTGTACGAGCCGGAGTTGAAGTTGGACGCGAAGGGAAGGAAGTCGGTGGCCCCGGCGACCCTTACGCCCGGCGTGGCGGCGAGGCGCGCGACGACCGCGTCGTGGAAGGCGACGATCTTCGCCGGCGTGTCGTACCGGCCCGCGGGGAGCGCCACGCGGGTGGTGATGACCCCGACGGGCGCGAACCCGGGGTCGACCTGCTGCAGCCGCACGAAGCTCTTCACCAGCAGGCAGGCCGTCGAGACCAGCATCACGGCGAGCGCGACCTCGGCGACGACGAGGGCCGAGCGCAGCCGCTGGGTGCGCCGGCCCGCCGAGCCGCGCGTTCCGGCCTCCTTCAGCGAGGCCGACGGGTCGGCGCGGCTCGCCGACCACGCGGGCAGGGCCCCGAAGAGGAGCCCGGTGGCGGCGGCGCAGGCGAGCGTGAACGCGAAGACGGCCGGATCGAGGCTGACGTCGAACCCCCGCGGAAGCGTCGAGAGGCCGATCCGCTGCAACGCGTCGATGCTCCAGACGGCGACGATCAGGCCGAGGAGGCCGCCCGCCAGGAAAAGGACCAGGCTCTCGGCCAGGAGCATCCGCACCATCCTGATGCGGCTGGCCCCGAGCGCCGTGCGGATGGCCAGCTCCTTCTCGCGCCCCACGGCCCGGGCCAGCATGAGCCCGGCGACGTTGGCGCAGCCGACCAGGAGCGCCGCGGCCACGCCCGCCTGGATCAGCCAGAGCATGCCGCGGACGTTGGCGACGTTCTGCTCGAGGAATCCGGCGACGTGGCCGTCAAACCCGCTCGTCTTCCAGAATTCGCGTGCCTGGGGCAGGCGCTCGGCGTTCCGGGCCTGGATCTGGTCGAGCTCCCGCTGGACGCCGGCCAGGGTGGCCCCGGGCTTCAGCCTGGCGATCGACTGGGAAAACTCGGTCCCGCGCTCGTTGTCGCTGCGCTGCGCGGGGGTGAACGCGAAGGGGACCCAGGCCTGGGTTCCCGGGCCCGGGAAGTAGAAGTCCTCGGGCATGACGCCGACGACGGTGACCGGCCGGTCGTTGAGGCGTATGGCGCGGCCGATGACGGCCGGGTCGGCGCCGAACCTGTTCTTCCAGAGCGCGTGGCTGAGGACCACCGTGTCGGGCGCGCCGGGCCTGGCGTCGTCCTCGCCGAAGACCCGCCCCAGGGCCGCGGAGGCCTTGAGCGTCGAGAACAGCGAGGGTGTCGCCATGAGGCCGTTGATCATCACCGGGTCCGCCGCGTCCGACAGGTTCAGGCTCCGGCCCGTGTACATGGCGGAGTCCTCGAAGCCCGCGACGCCCCCGCGCCTGTCGAGGTAGTCGGGGATGGAGACGCCCGCGTTCGGAAGCCCCATGAGGGGGTAGGTATTGTAGACGTAGACCAGCCGCTCCGACCCGGGCCAGGGGTAGGGCTTCAGCAGGATCGCGTGGACGACGCTGAAGATCGCGCTGTTGGCCCCGATGCACAGGGCCAGCGTCAGGACCACCACGGCGGCGAAGCCGGGTGTCCTCGCGATCTGGCGCAGCGCAAGGCGGAGGTCATTCATGGTCAGTTGAGCTTCACCCGGTCGTGCGAGTCCCACTGCGACATGTCGGAGAGGATCACGCGGTCGCCGGGCTCGAGGCCCTTGACGATCTCGATCGTGTTGACGGAGCTGCGCCCGAGCTGGACCTGCGTGCGGCTCGCGTAGACCCCGTCGGCGTCGAGCCTGAAGATGTCCGCGCTCGAGTGCTCCTGGCCGAACGCCGGCCGCCCCACAAAGACCACGTCGTCAAGGTGCTCGAGCTCGATGACGCCGTCGACGGAGAGGTCGGGCCTCGCCCCGAGCGGGAGCTCCCCGGGGAGCGCGACGTCGACCGTGACCGTCCCGTTCTGGACGGAGGGGTCGATGCGCGAGACCTTGCCGGCGACGACGCCGTTGCGCGTGTCGATCTGCGAGCTCTGCCCGATCTGCACGTCCTTGGCCTGCGTCTCCGCGATCTGGATCTGCGCCTTGAGGCGGGAGGGATCGGCGACCCGCGCGATGTTCGCCCCGGGCAGCACCTGGGCTCCGACCTCGACCGGCACGACCTGCAGGATGCCGCGCATGCCCGCGCGCACGTTGAGGGCGTCGGCCTCCGCGAGCTTGAGCTTGGCCTGGTCGCGGAGGCGGTCGACCTCGGCCTCCTTCACCGCGAGCTGAGGGGCGACCGAGTCCTTCTCGAAGGCGTAGCGCTTCTGGGCGATCGAGTTCTGCGTCTCGGCCTGCTCGGCCGTGACCTTGGAGAGCCGCAGGTCGAGCTCCGAGACGAGCCCGTCCTTGAAGAGCTGGTCGTTCACCTCGGCGCGCAGGCGGGCCTCCTCGAACGCGGCCTTGGCCGTCGCGGCGTCGGACTCGGACTGGAGCACGTCGCGCTGCACCGTGACCTTGAGGTTGGCGTACTCGGCCTCGCCGGCGTTCAGCTGGGACTGCGCGTCGACGGCCGCCTGCGTCACGTCGGGGTTGCTCAGGACCATGATCACGCTGTCGGCGTCGACCGTGGCGCCCGGCAGGAGGACGAGCTTCTCGACGCGGCCCTGCGTGCGCGCGGCGATCCAGCGGATGTCGACGGGCACCAAGGTCCCCGGGCCGTGCACCTGGCGCACCATCGGGCCGCGCTTGACCGTGTCGACCCATACCAGGCTCCGGTCCACGGTGGGCACCGCGGGCTTCAGGCGCGCGAGCACGACCGTGATCGCGGCGAGCGCGGCCACGGCGGCGGTCCCGATGTAGATCCGCTTCTTGAGCTTGGCCTTGGCCTGAGACGGGCGCTGGATGTCCATGATTCACCCGTGGGATTGCACACGCTGTGCCAGACGATTTTGTTTTTGTAAGATGTTATCTTATAATATCTTCGTGACATCATGCACCGGCCGATATCGCCGGCCCTACCCCGGTACCGGGAAACCGAAGTCCCAATTTCGGGAAACCCGCCGGACGCCCGCGATCACGGCGCCCGGCGCGCCGGAAGCCGCAGGACGGCGACGCACCCGCTGCGGCCGGTGCGGTTGCGCAGCTCGAGGGTCCCGCCGTGGTTCTCGGCGATCTGCTGGCAGAGCACGAGGCCGATGCCGGAGCCCTCGGACTTGGTTGTGAAGAACGGGACGAACAGGTTCGACGCGTCGGCGATCCCCGAGCCGGTGTCCTCGATCCGGATCTCGGCGAAGCCCGACGCGACCTTCCAGGAGAGCGTGACCCTGGGGTCGCGCTGGTCCATCGACGCCTCGACCGCGTTCTTCACGAGGTTGATGACCGCGTGCTCGATCTGGGCCGCGTCGACGACCGCCTCGACCGCGGGGCCGGGCACGACCTCGACCTCGAGGCGCCTCTCCAGGGCAGCGGCGCGCCGCAGGAGGTCCGGCAGGTCGCAGGCGGCCGCCTGGGGGGGAGGCAGCTTCGCCAGCCGCGTGTAGCCCTTGAGGAAGCGCTCCAGGCTCTCGGCCCGGGAGGCGATGATCCCCAGGCCCCCCTTCATGTCGTCCTCCCAGTCCGGCCTCCGGGGCGAGCGGTCCATCGCCGTCCCGAGCGTGGCGGCGATCGACTTGATCGGGGCGAGGGAGTTGTTGAGCTCGTGGCCGAGGACGCGGACCAGGCGCTGCCACGCCTTGAGCTGCTCCTCGCGCAGCGGCCGGCTGAGGTCGCCGAGGACCACGAGCTGGTGGGGGCGGCCGTCCTCGCGGAACGTGGTGCGGCGCATGCCCCACCTCCCGAGCGCCTTGGGGAAGGTCGCCGCGCCGAGGACGCGGTTCTCGTCCCCCTCGAGGAACTCGGAGAGCCCGACCTCCCGGGCCGCCCTGCCGAGCAGGCGCTCGGCGGGCTGGCCGAGAAGGACCTGCCCCGCGGGGTTGACCAGGCGCAGGACGCCGTCCGCGTCGAACGCGAAGATCGCGACGTCGATCTCCTTGATGACGGCCGAGAGGAGCGCGGTCGCCTCGAGCGCCCCGCGGCGCTGGGTCTGGAGGATGTTGCCGAGGCCGTTGATCTCGATGAGGACGTCGCCCAGGGGGTCGCGCTCGCTGGCCCCGCGCGCGCGGAACGAGAAATCGCCCTCCCGCAGGGCCAGCAGCAGGTTGGACATCGTCTGCAAAGGCCGGATGACGCGCTGGCGGGCCGCGGCGGC
>CAYNLL010000035.1:0-546 GCA_964398015.1 uncultured Opitutaceae bacterium
CCTCCTAGGGCCTGCCGCGCGCGACATGATGATTGACGACCCCATCCTGGTGAACGACTGGCACGTCGTCGCGCGCGACTCGGAGCTCGCGCCGGGGGAGGTGGCCGCCGCGCGGCTCCTCGGCGTCGACCTGGTCGTGTGGCGGGGCGCCGGCGGGGTGCAGGTCTGGGACGACCTCTGCATCCACCGGGGGGCGAAGCTTTCCGGCGGGAGGGTGAAGGACGGCTGCCTCCAGTGCCCGTATCACGGATGGGAATACAACGAGTCCGGCGAGTGCGCCCGCATCCCGGCGCATTCCGGGCAGAAGCCGCCGGCGCGCGCCCGCACCCGCACCCATCCCGTCCGGGTCGCGTACGACCTGGTTTGGACGTGCCTCGGGGAGCCCTCCGCGGAGCCCCCGCCGTTCCCCGAGTGGGGCGACGCCTCCTACCGCAGCATCCCGTCGGGGCCCTACGCGTTCCGGGCGCTCGGCCCCCGCGTGGTCGAGAACTTCCTCGACGTGGGGCATTTCCCGTTCGTCCACGCGGGCTACCTGGGCGACCCGGG
>CAYNLL010000035.1:556-13221 GCA_964398015.1 uncultured Opitutaceae bacterium
GCCACACCGAGATCGAGGACTACGAGGCCGAGATCACGCCTACGGGCGTGATTGCGCGGGACATCCCCATCTGGCAGCCGGACCCGGACGGGACGGGCAAGTCCGCCAGGGTGCTCTACACCTACGAGGCGCTGCGGCCCCTCGCGGCCCGCTTCACCAAGGCCCAGGACGGGAAGCGCTTCAGCATGATCGACATCGTGACGCCGGTCGACGAGGGGCACAGCCTCGCCTGGGCCATCATGGCGATGAACTACTCCTTCGAGGTCCCCTCGGAGAAGATCAGGATCTTCCAGGACGAGGTCACCGCGCAGGACCTGCCGATCGTCGAGTCCCAGCGGCCGGAGCTGCTCCCGCTCGACCTTCAGGCCGAGCTGCACCTGAGGTCGGACCGGACGGCGATCGCCTACCGCAAGTGGCTGAGGCAGCTGGGGCTCAAGTATGGCACGTCCTGAAGGCCCGCGCCGCGACTCCCCCCGGGGGGACCGCCGATGAGGATCGACCCCGAGGCCCTCGAGCGGGAGCACGCCGCGTTCACCGCGTCGCACCCGGTGCTCAGGAAGAACTACCTCTCGGGCATCGAGAACGTCGCGCAGACGCTCGGCACGATGGCGCCCAGCGGCACGCTCGGCGTCGTGATCCCGCTCCTTATCGGCAAGACGGGCAACGGCACCTGGCTCATGTTCCTCGCCGTCCTGGGGATCTGCCTTCTTATCCTTATCAACATCAACGTGTTCGCTACACGCTGCGCCTCGGCCGGCGGCTTCTGCACGTACGCCCGCCTCGGCCTCGGGCCCCGCGCCGGACTCGTGACCGGCTGGGTCTACATCGGGGCCATGCTCTTCGGCGCGGCGAGCGCGGCGCCCTCCGGCGCCTACTACGCCTGCCTTGTCATCTCGCAGTACACGGGCCTCCCGAACAACGCCCTCCTCGGTGCGGCCGTCACCACGGCCATGATCCTCGCCGCCTGGTGGACCGCGTTCAAGGACATGAAGCTTTCGAGCGACGTGATGATCGTGATCGAGGCCGTCTCGCTTTCGGTCATGATCGCCATCGTCGCGCTGGCGATGGCGAAGGGGGGCGCGTGGGTCGACCGCCCGCAGCTGACGCTCCAGGGCGTGGGGCCGCGCAGCTTCAGCGCGGGCCTGGTCCTCGCCTTCCTGGCGATGGGGGGCTTCGAAAGCGCGACGACGCTCGGCGAGGAGGCGCGCCAGGCGAAGCGCACGATCCCGAGGGTGATCATGGGCTGCGTCGTCCCGATCGGCGCCCTCTACCTGGTCATGACGTACCTCCTGGTGGGCCTCGGCCGGCGCTTCGGGATCGCGCTCGACCAGCTCGAGGCGCCGTTCGACACCCTCGCGCGGGCGAACCACCTCGCCCTCCTCGGGACCGCGAGCTCCCTCGGCATCGCGCTCAGCTACTTCGCCTGCACGCTCGGCTCGATCAATGCCGGGGCAAGGACGATGTACTCGCTCTCCGAGGACGGGCTCTTCTTCAGGTCGTTCGGCTACGCCCATCCCGTGAACGCGACCCCCGACCGGGCGATCGCATTCATCGGCGCGGTCTCGATCGCGATCCCCGCCGGGATGCTCCTCTCGGGGATCTCGCTGGTGGCGTGCATCGACTACGGCTCGCAGCTGGCGGCCTTCGGCTACATCGGGGCCTACTTCATGGTCTGCCTTGCCGCGCCCTTCTTCATGGCGGCGCAGAAGGGCCTGCGCTGGCACGGGATCGCGGCCTCGGCGGCGGCGCTCGTCCTGCTCGCCGCGGTGATGGTCCAGAGCGTCTATCCGGTGCCGCCGGCGCCCGCGTGCTACATCCCCTACGTCTTCGCGGCCTCGATGGCGGCCGGGATCGCCGTGTCCCTCTGGGTGCGCAGGGGGGCGCCCGCCGCCGGTCCCGCATGAAGGCCTTCGTCAAGGGGGACGTCGACGGGTTCATCGCGCTCTGGCTCGACAACCTGGTGGTCGCCATCGTGATGGTGAAGCTGAGCCTGGGCTTCCCGCTCTACCTCGAGCCGCACCTCTTCTACAGCCGGCTCATGCCCGCCTCCGCGGTCGGGCTTCTGATCGGCAACCTCTACTACGCGTGGCAGGCCCACCGGCTGGCGCGCCGGGAGAGCCGCACGGACGTCTGCGCGCTCCCCTTCGGCCTGAGCATCATCCTGCTCGTCACGTTTGTCTTCCTCGTGCTCTATCCCGCGAAGGTGCGCGCGCTCAATGCGGGCCTGAGCCAGGCCGACGCCAGCATGGCCGCCTGGCGGGCCGGCGTGGGCGCCGCCTTCGTCATGGGGCTGATCGAATGCGCGGGCGCCTTCGTCGGCGGCTGGATCCGGCGCTTCACGCCGAGGGCCGCGCTGCTCTCCACCCTGGCCGGGATCGCGCTCGCCTTCCTCTCCCTCGACCTGTTCTTCCGCGCCTACGCCTTCCCGATCGTGGGGCTGACGACGCTCGGGCTCTGCTTCGTGTTCTACTTCGGACGGGTGGATCCGAAGTTCGGGCTGCCGGGCGGGTTCGTCATCCTGGTGGTCGGCACCGCGCTCGCGTGGGCGACCCATTACCTCTCCGGCTCGCCCGTGGTGCCGGTCGGCCCGCTCTCCTTCGACAGCCTGGGGTTCTACCCCCCGATCCCCAACCCCTCCCTGCTGCTCACCTGGTGGCACTCGATCGGCGACAGCCTGCCGGTCGTCCTTCCGCTCGGGCTCGTGAGCACGCTCTGGTCGCTGCAGACGATCGAATCGGCCGACGCCGCAGGGGACAGCTACGACACGAAGAACTGCCTGCTCTTCAACGGGTTCGCGACCATGGGCTCGGCGTTCTTCGGCTCCCCGTTCCTCGCCACGATCTACTTCGGCCACCCGGGCTGGAAGGCCATCGGCTCGCGCGCCGGCTACTCGGTCCTGAACGCCGCCGTCATGACGACGATCGCCTGCACCGGCATGCTCGGGATCATCGTCCACTTCATCCCCGTCGAGGCCGGCATGGCGCTCATCATCTGGATCGGGCTCGCGATGGCCGCGCAGGCCTTCGAGGTCGTCCAGGCAAGGCACATCCCGGCCGTCGTCGTGGGGCTCGTGCCGGCGCTCGGCGCCTACACCGAGTTCGTGATCAAGCGCACGCTCCTGGCGGTGGGCTACGGGAGCCCCGACCATCCCATCCCGGCCAACCTGAACGCCCTCTTCGCGGACCGGGCGGACTACTACTCGGCCGGCGTCTTCGCGGTCGGGGAGGGCTACATCTACACCTGCATGGTCCTAAGCGCGGCGACCGTGCACATCATCGACCGCCACTTCATGCGCGCCGCGGCGTGGTTCGCGATCGGCGGGGTGATCGCGCTCCTGGGCCTCGCGCACAACTACCGCATCACGGGCTCCGACGTCATCGGCGTCATCGGGTACGCCCCCGGGGCCATCCCGCTCGCCTACTTCATCATGGCCGCGATCTGCGCCGTCTCGGGAAAGATGACCTCGGGGAAGAGGGGCGACGGCGTCGTGGCCGGCCACTGAGTCCCCGGAGCCGCGCCCGTCAGGCGACGATGTCCCCGCCGAGACCGAGACCGACCAGGGCCTTGCGGTAGTGCGTCGAGAACCGGTCGGCCCGGATGTGGAACTCCTCCGAGAGGTCGAGAGGGAGCTCCTCGGGCTTCTGCGCCTCGACGAACGGCTTGTCCTCGGAGAGGACCCGGGTCTGGAGCGCGATCGTGCTCGCGTCGGATTCCTCGAGATCGAAGTCCCGGGTGAGCCGGAAGAGGACGTTCGACTCCCTCGCCGAGCGCGGGGACGGCAGGTTGTACGCCACGAAGTTCCTTCCGTCCGGAAAGAGCAGGCGAAGGCGGGTGTAGAAGGGGAAGGAGAGGTCGTAGGTGTAGCGGATCTGCTCCAGCGCGCCCTTCTTCCCGAAGTCCTCGATGGAATAGCGGTCGTAGTCCGCCTCGAAGTGCATCCCGGTCGGGCTCACGTCGACGTCGTAGTTCCTCACCTCGGGCAGCTCGCGGTTGCCGAACGTGCCCGCGTGGACCCAGGAGAGGTGGGCGAGGTCGTTGAAGTTCTCGACGTGGCGCGCGGCGGAGCACTTCCAGGTGCCGGCCGCGAGCTGCATCTGCTTCAGGCCCGGATCCTCAAGCTCGGGCCAGTCGGGCAGCGCCTGGCGCGGGGCCGGGGCGAGGCAGACCCACACGACGCCGTACTTCTCCTGCGCGAGGACCGTGTTCAGGCAGAGCTTCCTCGGGATCGCGGCGTCCGGCTGCGCCGGGATCCGCGTGCACCTGCCGTCCGCACCGTACCGGAATCCGTGGTAGGCGCAGACCACCTCCTCCCCCTCGATCCACCCGAAGCTCAGGGGGACGCCCCTGTGGATGCAGATGTCCTTCGCCGCGACCACGCGGCCCGCCGAGCGGTAGAGGATCAGCTCCTCGTCGAGGAGCGTGGCGGGGAAGGGCTTGGCGCCCCCGAGGTCGGACGAAAAGCAGACCGGGTGCCAGAACTCCGAGAGGACCTTCCAGTCCGAGGCCGCGAAGGTGCACCTTCGCGGAAGAGGGGGCGGCTGCGGCGCGGGGGAGGGTGGCATCGTGGAAGCGGATCTGCCCTCCGTCCAGCAGGCCACATGCCACCGGGCGCCGGATTCAACCCTGCGGTTGAAAACGGCTTCCGCGCTCAGCGCCCGCCCTTCCTCGAGGACAGGCCCCGCACGAACTCGCCGATGAACCTGCGGCGGTCCCGGACGAACCTCGGGTCGCCGGGGTCCATGCCCGTGATCTGCCGGCAGACCTGGGGGAAGGCGATCGGCCAGGTGGCCAGGGCGAGGCAGGCGATCAGGGTCTGCGCGCCGTGGAACCCGGGCGGCCAGCCCGCGACGCCCTGGTTCGCATCGATCCTCGCCAGGGAGGCGCGCCACATCTGCCTCGCCTTTCCCCCTCCCCTCGCGCCGCGCGCCCCGCCGAGGCCGTCCCACTCGAGGAGCCGCAGCAGGTGGGGATGCTCGTGGTGGAACTCCATCCAGTAGAGCAGGTCGTGCTCCAGGTCCTTCGGAACGCTGCGCTCGGCCTCCAGCACCTCCTCGTAGACGCCCTCCAGAACCCGGCGGTACAGGCCGCCCTTGCTCCCGAAATAATAGTAGATGAGCTGCTTGTTCGTCCTCGACGCGCCGGCGATCCGGCCCACGCGCGCGCCCGCGAACCCGTGCGCCGCAAATTCGGCGAAAGCCGCCTTTAGGATCCTCGATTCTGTTGCCTTTGCCATGGGTGCCGGAGGGGTTTGCGGTGCGCCAGGACGCGCCGGCAGCCCGGCCCCATTCGTCCTGCGCCGGACGCACGGCCCCCAACTGCATTCTCCATGCCAGCGCGGGCGCCGGCCCGGGATGCCGGACGGACGCTTGGCACATGGAGTGCTGGAGCGTCCCCATGCGCCTCCTCACCACCCTGGCGACCCTTGTCGCCGCAATGGCCCTCCCCTCGGTCCGGGCCGCGGACACCCCCAGAGACCAGGTCGTCGCCGTCGTCGCCACCTTTGCCAGGTCCTGGGAGACCGGCGACCTGGCCCAGTTCGAGTCCACCCTCGACGAGCACCTGCTGTGGGCGCACCCGGGGGGCACCCTCGACAAGGCGGGGGCGATCGCGTTCTTCAAGAAATGGAAGACGGAATGGAAGGACACGCGCATCTACCCGACGCAGTTCATCGTCGAGGGGAACCGGGTGCTTGCCGAGTACCAGTTCTGCGCCACCAACCTTGCCACGGGAAAGCGGGAGGCCGAGGGGACCGCGGCCATTGGCGAGATCAGGGACGGCAAGCTTGTCGTGTGGAAGGAATACTACGACCACACCGTCGGGGCGCTCCAGGCCGAGGGCGTGATCCCGGTGGACGAGGGCGCCCCCTCCTTCCCGTATCCGCGCGCCGCAAAGAACCGATGGTAGGGTCCCGGGCCCGAGGCCGCCGCATGAAGGGCAGTCCGGCACGGGGCGCCGGCTGGCGCGATCCCCTCGCGCGGGACGGCCCCCCCTGCAGCGTGTCCACCGCACCCCTCGCGGCCCTGCCGGCCGCCGCACTCGGCGGCCTCATGCTCCTGGCGGCATGCGCGAGGCAGGCGCCGCCCGCCGGAGCGTCCCTCGCGCCGGTTTCGGTGCAGGCCGACTGGTATGCGGAGGTCGAGCAGGGAGGCAACTACCAGGCGCTGGCGCGCGGCTTCTACCGGCAGGCCGGACTCGAGGTGAACTTCATGAACGGCGGCCCGGGCGGGTACCCGCTGCAGAAGGTCGCCTCGGGAACCGCCGACATGGCCCTCGGCCGCAGCGACGACGTTATCCTCGCGGTCGCCCGGGCGCATCTGCCGCTCATCATCGTCTGCGCCTACATGCAGAAGGATCCCATGGCGGTGCTCGTCCACGCCGAGGGCCCGGTGAAGGGCTTCGCCGACCTGGCGGGCCGCGTCGTGATGGTCGACCCCGCGTCGGCGTGGATCACCTACCTGAAGGCGCAGTACCGCATGGATTTCAGCATCGTGCCCCTCAACTACGGCCTGAGCGATTTCATGGCCGACAAGAACCTGGTCGTACAGGGCTTCGCGACCAACGAACCCTATTACCTCGGGCTCCACGGCGTGGCCTCGCGCACGCTCCTGATCGCGAACTCCGGCTACAACCCCTACAGGGTGATCTATGCCAACAAGCGCTTTGTCCGGGAGCACCCCGGGGCGGTCCGCGGGTTTGTCGCCGCGACGATCAGGGGCTGGGCCGATTTCCTGGACGGCGACCCGTCGCCGGCGAAAAGGATGATCTCCGAGCGCAACGAGGCGATGACCGAGGCCTTCATGGCGTTCAGCACAAAGGCGATGGAAGACAACCACATGCTGCGGGGCGACCCCGCGCGCGGCGAGCGCCTCTGCCTCATGACCCGCAGGAGGATGCAGGAGCAGGTCGACCTCTACGTGAGGCTCAAGGTGATCCCGGCCGCCATTCCCCTGGAGGAATTCGTGACCTTCTCCTTCCAGCCCCCGGAACTCGCCGCGCTCGCCGAGTGAAAGCCTCCCCGAATCCAGGCCCCCTTCCCGGGGCCACACGAAAACCCAGAGCCCACATCCGCCATGTCCCTGACTGAAGCCAATCCCAAGACCATCCCCCTCCATCTGGGTCCCGGCGAATCCGGGGAGGAGCCCACGAGCCCCATGCTCCTGTCCGATCCGGTAGGGTATTTCACGTCGGGCTACCGCGCGCACGGCCCCGTCTTCCGGACGCGCTACCGGGGCGCGGACTGGGTCACGATCGCCGGCATAGAGGCCAACGATTTCTTCTGGCAGAACACCTCGGACTGGAGCTACGCCCAGGCCGGCCCCGGCTTCACGAACCAGTTTGGCCCGACCTACGTGACGCAGCTCGACGGGGCGCCCCACCTGAGGAAGAGGAAGCTCCTGAAGCCGGGCTTTTCAGCCGAGGCCGTCGGGAAGTATGTCGTGACGCTGGCACGCGAAACCGGACGGTTCCTTCAGGACCGCGGCGCCTGGAGCGACGACGCGAACGAATGGATCCCCGCCCTGCTCCTCACCCTCAACAAGGCGACCGTCGTCCAGACGGAGCTCTCGGACGAGGAGATGCGCGACGCCATCACGCTCGAGAGCGAGGTCATCTACGGGGTCAGCGTGAGCGCGGCGCCCGACGTGCATTACGCGAGGCCGAGCTACGTGGAGCGCAAGGCGCGCGTGTTCGCCTGCGTGGACCGGGAGCTCCGGGCCCGGGCCGCGGGCAAGCGCCCGCCCGACAATCTCCAGGCGATGATGGACCAGGACACGGGCCCCCTGGAGCCCCTCTCGGCCGAGGAGCTTCGCAACGACACGTACATGCTGCTCGTGGCCGGGATCCACAACACGACGCGGCTCTTGACGCGGATCCTCGAGCGCATCAGCGGGGATCCGCAGTGGACCGACGAGCTCCGCGCCGAGCTCGCCGGCTACACCGCCGAGTCCTTCAGCCGCGGCATGGGGGCCTTCCCGAAACTCAAGGCGACCATCCTCGAGGGCGAAAGGCTTCATCCGGGGGGCACGTTCCTGAAACGACGGCCGATCAAGGACCTTTCGTTCGCCGGCAGGACGATCCCGGCCGGTTCCCGGGTCATGCAGGCGCACACCCTGCCGCACTTCCTCCCGGAATATTACCCCGAGCCGATGGCCTTCAGGCCGCGGCGCTGGCTTCAGAAGGAGGCGCCGAACCGGAAGGCGCTCGTCGACTTCGGCGGCGGAGCCCACATCTGCGTCGGGATGAACCTCACGCGCATCCATTGCCCGGTCGTCCTCGCCGAGCTCCTGCGCCACTACGACTGGACGTTCAACTACGCGCCGTCGTTCGCGATCAAGGTCGACCCGGGGCTGGGCCAAAAGGAGCTGCACGAGCCGGTTGTCCTTCGCCGGCGGACGTGACTCGGCGACGGCTGCGCCGGCCCGGGTTCAGCCTCAAAGGCGGTAGCGGAATGTGACCGAGGCGTTGATCGGCTGGCGGATGAAGACCACGTCGTTGCCCGCGAAGGTCACATCGACCGGGTCCATGATCCGGATGTTGGTGATGTTGTTGATGTTGACCTGCACGTCCCAGGTCCTCTTGCGGAAGAAGATGAACCCGTCGTAGAAGACCTGGCTCGGGATGTGAAGGTTGTCGTCGTCATCCGCGTACATCCACCCCTTCATCTGCGGCCCCACGACGAATCCGAAGCCGTTCGTCCACTGGTACTGGACGAAGGCATTCGCGAGGACCGCGGGTTCGCCGGGCGCCCTCATGCGGCCGTTCGGGGGGGCATAGGAGTAGGAATAGTTGTTCTGGGGGACGGCGCTGTAATTCGGGCTTCCGTTGCCGGTTCCCGACTGCCCGTCGACCGTGAAGCCCACCGGGTAGCCATCGAGGTAGCTGTAGGTCTGCTGGAAGAAGCCCGAGCCGAAATCCGTGACGTTCTGGTACGTGAAGTTCGCGTTGATGCTGAGGGCCTTCATCGGCTGGTAGACCATCTCGAGCTCCACGCCCTGGGCCTTCACCTGGAATGGCGGACCGTTCAGCTGCGGCTCAGTCTTCTGCTGCTGGTAGAGGGTCCCCCCGAGAAAGAGCGTGTTGTTGAGGAAGCTTTCCTTGTACCCGAGCTCGTAGAGGAGGCTCTTCGTCTTGATGGCCGTCTCCAGCTCATTGTGGAAGTCCGGGTCGTTCGGGTTGGCCTCCCCCTCGTAGTAGACATTGACGCCGCCGAAGTTCGCCGAACCGAGGATCGAGTCCACGCGGTCATAGGTGAAATAGAAGGAGGCCGTGTCGCTCGCCTTGAAGATGAGGCTCCCGAAATAGGAGGGATCGTTTCCGGAGCCCGAGGTGTTGAAGAAGCTGCCCTGCGCGATCGGAATCGCCGGGCTGTACACCTGGCCGGTCGTGGTGTTGAACACCTGGGTCATTCCCGGGTTGGCATCATCCGCGGTGATGTAGTCCTCGCGCAGGCCGATGATGCCGGAAAGGTATTTGTTGAGGGTCACCGTGTCCTGGATGAACGCAGCCGAGTCGTAGATATGCGAGTCCTGGAGGGAGGGATAGCCGGTGAGACCGGTGCTGTAGCCGGGCACGCCCGGGATGCCGAAGCTTCCGCCGAAACCCCCGCCCTCCGCATAATAGCCCGGGAACTGCAGGTAGGTCGGGGACTTTGTATCGTACAGGTCGTAGTAGAAGAAGGGCTCAACCGAGTAGTCCTGGTACGAAACCAGGCGCTCGAACCTGAAGTCGCCGCCGCCGATGATCGTCTGCGTGATCGGGCCCGAATTGAACGTCGCGTGGTATTCCAGGCGGTCCTGGATGGACTGCTGCAGCGGCATGTACTCGTCGTAGCCGAAGAAGTTGAATTCCCGGTCGTCGGAATCCTCAAAGTAGAACTTGTCGACCAGCTTCTGGTCGCCGGGGAGTTCCAGCGTGGTCGTGAGCTGCGACTGGAAGCGGCCCGTCCTGCAGCTGTCTCCCGCCGCCAGGAGCCCGGTGTCGTAGGTCGGGAGCTTCACCGTGTAGGCCGTGGCCGGGTTGAGCACGCCGTACGAGCCGTCGACGACATTGCCGGCGTAGGCGTCCGGGTAGGCGGTCACCTGGCCGCCGATGTAGGTGTCGTGCCAGATGAAATTCTGCGTCACGCGGTTCGCGCCGGTGACGTCGTTGAAGTAGCTCTCGTAGAACTGCGTCCACCACTTGAAGGTGAGCTTCGTGCTGAAGCGGTAGATGAGCGCCGCGTAGATGTCCTGCGTCTGGTTCGGGTCGTTGTTGTAGTAGCCGTCGCCGTAGCGGCTCAAGTAGCTCACGCGGACGGCAAGCTTGTCCGTGATCGGCATGCCGCTGTCGATCGTGAACTCGGGATTCGAGTAGGAGTGCCCGCTCGCCCAGTAGCCGAAGGTCGCCGAGACCTGCGTGTGCGCGCCGTCGAACTGCGGGTCCTTCATGTCGTAGTTGACGTAGCCGCCGGGCGCCTGGCTCTGCGGGCCGAACACGGCGGAGCCCGGTCCCTTCACGATGTCCATGCCCTCGACCCCGTTGAAGCTCGGAAAGATGCTGCTGCCCGTGTAAAGGGCCTGCTGGCCGTCGTAGTACATCTGCGCGTTGTCGCCGCGGATGAGCGGCGTCGTCGGGACGCCGTAGCGCGCGGGCGAGTAGACACCCGGCGAGAACTGCCCGAAGTCCATCGCGTTCTTGACCTGGCGGTCGTCCATCCACGCCTTGTTGATCGTCGAGACCGAGCGCGGGATGTCCAGGACGTCCGTGGCGTCGCCGAGCACGCTGTCGACCGGGCGGACCGTGGGAAGGATCTGCTCGGACAGCGGCACGTCGCTCACCGTGTACTTCTCGAGCGTCGTCACCTTCCCCCCGTAGGGTGACGTCGCCGAGCCCACGGTCGTGGTGGTGGACGTGGGAGTCGGGGTGGGTGTGGGCGCCGCCGGCGGGGGCGTCGAGGGTGCTGTGGCGTTCTGCGCCGAAAGGCCCGGAGTGAGCAGCGCAATTGCCGCCAGCACCACCACATCGCGCGCGAGACCGATTGAGTCCAATCGAGATTTGACCATTTGGTATGGGGCGCGAGAGGTGAGCAGGTTGCATGCCACGGGCGGGCCCGGGCCGCCGCAAAAAAGCCGGCGCGCCTGCGACTGTCCTGCACCTTGCAAGCGCGGTCCCGTCCAGGGCCCCCTGCTCTCCCGCCAAGGCGACCCGAGGGGACCGCTGTGGTATGGAAGCTGCTAAAATTCATTACGCATGGACCGCAGGACGTTTCTCAAGCGGCTGGGTGCAACCGGCGCGGGAATTGCCCTGGGCGGGACCGCGTTCGCCCCGTGGGGGCGGGCCCAGGGCGCCGGCCTCGGCAGGATCGCCTACCAGCTCGGCTGGATTAAGAACTTCCAGTTCGCCGGCGAATACATCGCCGACGCGCGCGGGTACTACGGCGAATTCGGACTCCAGGTCGACCTCCTGAGCGGCGGCCCGACCGTGAATGTCGAGCCGACCGTTGTTTCGGGAAAGGCGCTGGTGGGCCAGAGCATGCCCGACCTCCTTGCAAACGCCGTCGCCAAGGGCGCCTCGCTCAGGATCATCGCCGCGTGCTACCAGCGCAACGTGAGCGCGGTGATCTCGCTGGCGAAGGCGCCGCTCAAGACCCCGGGGGAGATGGTCGGAAAGAGGATCGGCATCCAGATCAACAACCTGGTCATCTGGCACTCGTTCCTGAAGCTCAACAAGATCGACGCCGCGAGCATCACGACGGTCCCCGTCCAGTTCGACTTCACCCCGCTGGTGACGGGCGAGGTGGACGGTTTCTTCGGCGAGGTGATCGACGACGCGGTCCAGCTCACCACGAAGGGCATCGACGTCCACTGCCTGCTGTTCGCCGACTTCGGCTACAACATGCTCACGGCAACCTACGAGGTGGCCTCCGACTCGCTCGCCGACAAGGCAAAGCGCGCGCAGCTGGTCGCCTTCATGAAGGGCGACCTCCTCGGATGGAGGGACGCCATCAGGGATCCCGCCCTGGCCGCCCGGCTCACGGTCGACGTCTACGGTAGGGGCAACGGCCTCGAGTTCGAGCGCCAGAAGGCCTCGTGCGTCGTGGCCAACGACTTCATGGTCAGCGACGACACGCGCAAGCACGGCCTGTTCTGGATGAGCCCGCAGAACGTCGACGAGACGATCCGCGCGCTCGCGGCGGCCGGTGTCAGGGCGACCCCGGACATGTTCACGAACGAGATCCTCGAGGAGGCCTACGCGGGAATGAATGCGCTCTGATTTCCCGGCACGGCGATGACCGGGAACCGGCACCGCTGACTTCGGCAAAGGGCCCCACCCCACCCCCAATCGCATGAGCCCGCACCCCGCCCACGACCAGCACCGGCACGGCACCGCCGTCGCGATCGAGGCCCTGTCGAAAAGGTTCCGCAGGGGAAGCGGCGAGTTCGTGGCGCTGGACCGCATCTCCCTCACGATCGCACCCGGGGAATTCATCGCGCTCATCGGCCCCTCGGGCTGCGGGAAGTCCACGCTGCTCAGGCTGCTGGCCGACCTGGACCTCCCCAGCGAGGGAAGGATTCTGGTCGACGGCCAGTCCCCGTCGGTGCTCAGGCGCGAGCACAAGATGGGCGTGGCCTTCCAGCAGGCGACGCTCCTTCCCTGGCGCTCGCTCGAGGACAACATCCGCCTTCCCC
>CAYNLL010000036.1:0-13128 GCA_964398015.1 uncultured Opitutaceae bacterium
TGGGGGGGCGTGTGGAAGCTCCCCTTCGAGATCGCCTCCCTGATGCCGACCAGCGGCTCCAGCGGCCTGTAGTCGACCGCCACCTTGGCTGCGGCGGCGCGGCATGCCCGGAGCGACGTGCCGACGACGATCGCCACGACCTGCCCGTGGTACTTGACCTCGCTCTTGGCGAAGAGCTCCTCGTCGTGATGGGTGCCCACGTTGTTGTGCCCCGGGATGTCCTCCGCCATCAGCACCGCGATGACGCCCGGCATGGCGCGCGCCACGCCCGCGTCGCGCGAGAGGATCTCGGCCCGGGCGTGCGGCGAGCAGACCGGCCAGACGTCGAGCATGGGCCGCTGCTGCGCCGTGTCGTCGGCGTAAAGCGCGCGGCCGGTGACGTGTCCGACCGAGCTCTCATGGGGGAGCGCGCGCGACGCGTCGGGCGGCGCCGCATCCGTGCCCCATCCGAAGTCGAGGGCGCCGTCCTGCGCCGCGCTCGTCTCCCCGGAGGCGAACTTCTCCCAGAGGCTCACGATCAGCCCCCGCCGGTACACCGCCCCGCCCCGGACGTCGTCGATGGGCTTGAATTCGCCGGCGAGGACCGCGGAGACCTCGGCCACGGCGTCCGCCATACGCCTCCCCTCCAGCGTCGCCTCGGCCGCGCGGGCCCGCACGGGCGTCGCCGCCACGCCCCCGTAGGCGAGGCGCGCCCGCCTGACGATGCCCCCGCCGTCCGTGTCGATGGAGAACGCCGCCGCGACGATGCTGATGTCGAGCTCTCGGCGCTTCGACACCTTGAGGAAGTCCGAGCGCCGGACCAGGCCCGCCTCAGGAGCGGAGCGAGGAAGGACGACCTCGAGGATGATCTCGCCCGGGGCGAGAAGCGTCTTCCTGTAGGCGGTGAAGAATTCGGAAAGCGGGACGGTCCTCCGCGCCTGGGCCGACGCCAGGACCAGCTGCGCGTCGAGAGAGAGCAGCAGCGGCGCCCCGTCGCCGATCGGGGAGGCCGTGGCCAGGTTGCCGCCCAGCGTGGCGCGGTTCCTGATCTGCCTCGCGGCAAAGACCCGGATCATCTTCGAGAGCGACGGGTACTCTCCCGCCACCGTCTCCTCGATCGCCGTCAGGGTCGCGGCAGCGCCGATCCTCCACACCGAGTCGGTCCTCCGGATCGACGCGAGCTCGGGGATGGCGTCGGTCGAGACAAGGACGGGGATCGACGCGAACTTCTTCGTCACGTCGACCCCGATCTCCGTGGCGCCCGCGACAATCCTTGCCTGCGGGTGCTCCTGAAGGGCGGCAAAGAGGCCCGCCAGCGTGGCGGGCCTGATGAAGCGCTCGCCGCATGACGCGTAATCCAGGGGCCCGCCGGGCGCCACCGGCTGTCCCAGGCGCTCCCGGAACGGGTCGGCGCTCGCGGGCGCCTTGCGGGCCGCGTCGCGCTGCTCCAGGGCGGCCAGGGCGGCGTCCCGTATCGGCCTGTAGCCGGTGCAGCGGCAGAGATTGCCGCAGAGCTGGTCGCTGATCTCGCGGGGACCCTTGCAGTCGCCGCGGTAGTATCCCTCGAAGAGCGACATCACGAAGCCCGGCGTGCAGTACCCGCACTGCGACCCGTAATGCTCGACCATCGCGGACTGCACGGGATGAAGGGCCTCCCCCTGGCGCCCGAGGCCCTCGACCGTGACCACCTCCCGTCCCGCGAACGTCGGCAGGAGGGCGATGCAGCTGTTGACGCCCCGGTAGGTGGGCTCGCCCTGCGCGTTCCGCTCGACGACCGCCACCGTGCAGGCGCCGCAGTCCCCCTCGGCGCATCCCTGCTTGCTCCCGGTCAGCCCGCTCGTCCGGAGGAAGTCGAGCAGCGTCGTCGTGGGGGCCTTGCCGTCAACCTGGACCTTCCTGCCATTGAGCGTGAATTCGAATCCCATCGGATCAGGTGGCCAGCCGCGCCATCGTGTGCGCGAGGACCGCGGCGCCCGACGCGATGTCGCCGGGCGTCGCGAACTCCTCGGGCCGGTGGCTCCAGCCGTTCAGGCAGGGGATGAAGATCATCGTTGTCGGGCTCACTCGGGACATGAACAGGGAGTCGTGGTAGGCGTGGCTCACCATCCGCATCGAGCGCAGCCCGAGCTCGGAGCACACCGTCTCGGCGATCTCGATCGTCCTCTTGTCACCCGAGGCGGGCGGGTCGGCGTTGATCTCCTCGAACTCCATCGTGACGCCGCGCCGGGCGCACGCCTCGTCGGCGGCCCTCCTGATCTCGGCGAAGGCCTTCGACCGCGTGTCGAGGCGCGCGTCCCTCAGGTCGATCTCGAGGTACGCCTTGAAGGGGACGCTGTTCACCGCCCCCGGCTCGATCCTGAAGACGCCGACTGTCCCCACCGTGTCCGGGCTCCCGCTCGCCTTCGCGGCCCTCTCGACCGCGAGGGCGATCTCCGCCCCTGCGAGCATCGCGTCGTGGCGGATCGGCATGAGCATCGCGCCCGCGTGGCCCCCCTCCCCGTGCAAGGTCACCCGG
The DNA here is from genome assembly GCA_964398015.1 of uncultured Opitutaceae bacterium. GTDB lineage: Bacteria > Verrucomicrobiota > Verrucomicrobiia > Opitutales > Opitutaceae > Palsa-1447. The sequence continues at coordinate 2,495 of CAYNLL010000036.1, forward strand.
TAGCTGCTCGGCCCCGAGATGTGCTCGACGATGCCGATCGGGATCCCCTTCGCCTCGAGGCGGGGGCCCTGCTCGATGTGGAGCTCGATGAAGGAATGGTAGTAGCCCGCCGGCAGCCGCGCCGACTCCAGCGGGCCGGCGTAGCCCGCCGCAGCCCGGAGCTCGTCCAGCCCCCTGCCCTCGCGGTCCCTGAGTGCCCCCGCCTTCTCGACGGAGATCGTGCCCGCCATGAGCCTGCTCCCGAGGCAGCCCAGGCCGAAACGGGTAGGTTCCTCGGCCGTGAACATCACGACCTCCAGCGAGCGCCTGGGCCTGAATCCCGCCCGCTTCAGCGCGGCCAGGGCCTCGAAGGCCCCGAGGACGCCGACGACGCCGTCGTACCTCCCCGCGTTGGGGATCGCGTCCGTGTGCGACCCGGAGCCCACCGCCGGCAGGCCCGGGTCGCTCCCCTCCCAGCGCGCGAAGATGTTGCCGACGGCATCCTCGCGGATCGCGAGACCCGCGTCGCGGGCCGCCCTGCGGACGTACTCCCTCCCGCGGAGGTCGGCCTCGGAGAAGAGCACGCGGGTGACCACCGGCGCCGGCGCCTCCGAGATGAGGGCGAGCTCGTCAATGCGGCGCTGGATGCCCGCGCTGTCGATCTCGATCCTAAGGCCGGCGGCGGGCGGGCTCATAGAGCGGGGCGGTTCACGTCCTTGTAGTACAGGTACCTCGCGGGGACCTTGCCCATCGCGACGAACCATTGGGCGCAGTACGGGGCCATCCAGATCGCGTCGCCGGCCTTGACCGGGTACCACGCGTCCTCGAGGCGGTAGACGCCCTCGCCCGAGAGCATCACGAGCCCGTGTTCCATGATGTGCACCTCGACGAACGGCAGGTGGCCGCCGGGCTGGTACGCGAACAGGTTGACCGCCATGTCGAAGGCCGGCTCGTCGGGCAGCAGCACCTGGAGGTTGGCGGCGGGGTCCCCGAGGAAGGGCGTCCCCTTCACCCGGGACTGGTCGCCCAGGATCGGGCGCGGCGCCCTCACGCCCGGAAGTGGCGCGTATTTCTTCTGGAAAAGCATGACGCGCGTCCCGCGCTTCGGCGCCTTCAGCTCCCAGTCCGCCCCCGCAGGGCAGAAGAAGAACCCGCCGGCCCTCAGCCGCCGCCTGCGCGCGCCCGCGGCCACCGCGGCGCCCCCCTCCACCACGTAGCCGAAGGTCTGGACGTCGCTCGCGGCGATCCTGGCCGACCCGCCGGTCTCGAACGTGAGGAGGGTCTGGGCGACGCGCGCGCCCATCGCCGGGCTCACCAGGACGATCGCGGTCGCGCCGACGACGCCCGGCAGCGCGCTGCTGACGTGGTTGTCGGGCGTGATGAGCGCATGGCGGGCGCCGACGTGCGCCCGGGTGTGGCCGAATAATTCAGGCATGGGGGATGGGATGCGTGGGTTGCGGTGCCTCGTTTGGCCGGATAAAGTGACCCGAAGGGGCGCCGGGTGCAATCCGCCCGTCGGCAAAGATGGTGCGGCCGCGGACCAGCGTGCGCGCTATCCTCACGCGCGACCTTCGCCCGTCGTACGGCCCCTGCCGGTGCCGGTAGAGGAGCTCGCCGTTGGACAGCGCGTGTTCGGCACCGACCTCGATCAGGGTCATGTCGGCGTCGTAGCCCTCGGCCAGCCGGCCCTTGGCGCCGTCGATCCTGAAGCGCCGGGCGACATTGCCCGAGAGCAGGGCGGAGAGGAGGGGCAGCGCGACCTCCGCCGGGCGCCGCGCAAGCGCCTCCGAGATCAGGAGGCCAAACCCGTGCTGGCAGCCGGAGATCCCGCCCCAGATCGCGAAGAAGTCGCCCGACCGCTTCATCCCCGGCGGCGCCGGCGAATGGTCCGAGCCGAGGGTGTCGATGGAGCCGGCCTCAAGCTCCTCCCAGAGCCCGAGCCTGAGCGCCTCCGGCCTGAGGGGAGGAAAGCACTTGGCCGGGGCCCCGAGCCGCACGACGTCCTCGTCACACAGGAGCAGGTAGTGGGGGCAGGTCTCGATCGTGACGTCGACGCCGCGCCGCTTCGCCTCGCGGGCGAGCGCGACGCCCTCCGGGCTGCTGACGTGGACGATGTGCAGGGCGCACCGGGTTTCGCCCGCGATGTCGACCGCCATCCGGATCGCCGCGAGCTCGAGCTCGACGGGCCTCGACCCGAGCCACGTGCGCACGTCCACGCCGCGGGCGTGCTGCTCGGCGGTCCTGATCCGGGCGAGCGCCTCGTCCTCCGCGTGCACCGCGACGATCATCCCGAGCTCCGCGGCGCGTTTCATCCCGGTCCTGAGGGTCGCCGGGTCAGCCAGCGGAAACTCGTCGACGCCACTGTTGCACATGAAGGACTTGAACCCGACGGCCCCCGCGTCCCGCATCGGCTCCAGCTGGTCGACATTCCCGGGGACGAGGCCACCCCAGAGGGCGAAGTCGGTCCGCGACGAGCGCTCGGCCGCCGCGCGCTTCAGGGCCAGTCCCGCCGCGTCGGTCACGGGAGGCAGGGAGTTGAGGGGCATGTCGAAGAACGCCACGCCACCGCCCGCCGCAAGGGAGGCCGAACCGGTCTCTATCCCCTCCCAGTCGGTCCGCCCGGGCTCGTTGAAATGGACGTGCGAGTCGATGATGCCCGGCAGGACGAACTGCCCGCCGGCATCGACGACCTGCGAGGCGCCGGCGTCGATGCCGGGCGCGATCCTCACGATCCGCCCGCCCGCGGCGGCAATGTCGGCCCTCTTGAGGCCCGTGGGGGTCACGACGGTGCCGCCGCGCACCAGGAGATCGTAGGGCTCGCTCATGTCTTGATTCGTGGCGCCAGGCTGACGATGAAGTCGACGACGATGCGCAGCGCGGCCTCGAGGTCGCCGGGGTGGACGAACTCGTCGGGATGGTGGCTCAGGCCCCCCCGGCAGCGCACGAAGAGCATCGCGACGGGCGCGATGCGGGAGACGATCACCGCGTCGTGCCCCGCCCCGCTGGGGAGCGAGAGGGACCTCCCCTCGTGCCTGCGGACGCTCCGCGCGAGAAGCCGGGTCAGCTCCCTTGAGCAGTCCACGGCGGCGTTGTCCTGCGTCACCTCGATCGAGACCGAGAGGCCGCGCTTTCGAGCGATCGCGCGGGCCGCCGCCTTCAGCCGCGCGAACGCGGCGCGGCGCCTCGCGTCCACCGGATGCCTCACGTCGAGCGACAGCTCCGCCTCGCCCGGGATCACGTTGGCGGCACCGGGGCGCGCCACGAGGATCCCCACCGTCGCGACCAACGGCGGCCGCGCCCCCGCGAGCGCCTCCACCGCGAGGACGAACGCGGCTGCGCCCGCCAGCGCGTCGCGCCGCAGCGCCATGGGCGTCGTGCCCGCGTGGCCTGCCTTGCCTGTGAAAACGACCCGTGCGCGGGTCTGCCCCGAGATCGCCGAGACCACGCCGGCGGCGAGGCCGGCCGCCTCGAGGACCGGCCCCTGCTCGATGTGCACCTCCACGTAGCCGAGAAGCTCGCCCCTGGCGTGCGCCGGCGCCGGGGGGGAGAAACGCCCGCGCCGGCCCGCCAGAGCCTCACCGACGGAGATCCCCTCGCGGTCGCGCAGGCGCAGGTCCGAGCTCCGCAGCACCCCCACGTAGCCCTTGCTCCCGAGGTAGGCGCTAGAGAACCTCACGCCCTCCTCCTCCGAGAAGCCCAGGATCTCGACAGCGAAGGGAAGATCGAGGCCCCAGCCCCGGATGAGCTCGACTGCGGCGATCGGCAGCAGCACCCCGAGGGCGCCGTCAAATCGGCCCGCGTCGCGGACCGTGTCGAGGTGGGAGCCCAGGAGCAGGGTCCTCGCGCCCCTGGCGGGCGTGCGCGTCCTGCCGATCAGGTTGCCCGCGGCGTCCTCGCGCACGCCGAGGCCCGCGGCCTTCATCCACCCGCCCACGAGGGCGTTGGCCCTGCGCATCCCCGGTGAAAGGAACGTCCGGGTCGTCGCCCCGCGCTCGTCGGACACCCGTGCGAGCTGGTCGATGCGGAGGGAGAGACGCCGTGCGGCCTGGGCGAGGGAGTGCTTGGGCATGCGCGCCGTCAACTCCCCCTGTAGGTGCTGTACGCCCACGGCGTCGTCAGGAGCGGCACGTGGTAGGAGGTGGAGGGATCCGCGATCCCGAAGCGGACCGGCACCACGTCCAGGAACGGGGGCTGGGGCGCCGCCGGCGCCCGCGACGCAAAGTAGTCGCCGACATGGAACTCCAGCTCGTAGGTCCCGGCGGCGATCTCGGACGGCCCGAGGAGCGGAGCATCCGTCCTGCCGTCCGCGTTTGTGATCACCGTCTTCAGGACTGCGGGAGAGGGCGAGATCCGGCGCAGCGCGATGCGCAGCCCCGCGGCAGGGCGGCCCGAGGTGAGGTCGAGGACGTGCGTGCTGAGTTTTCCGGGCATTTCAGGTTCTCTCCGTGAGGGCTTCGTTGAGTCGGAGCCGGGCGATCTTGGCGATTTCCGCGAGCGCAGTCGAGAGCTCCGCGTCCGGCGTGTTCCGCAGGCGAAGGCGCATCGCCTCGAGGATGGCGCCCTTGGCGTTCAGGCGGGCGCAGATGACGAAGGGAAACCCGAACCTCTCCTTGTAGGCGCCGTTGAGGCGCTCGATCTCCGAGGCCTCTGCGGGGCTCAGCCGGTCGAGACCGGCCGCCGACTGCTCCCGGGCGGAGGCGGCCGTCAGCTCGCCCGCCTTGGCCAGCCTGCCCGCGAGGTCCGGGTGCGCCCGCACGAGCGCCAGCTGCTGCTGCGCCGGCGCGCCGAGCATCGCCTTGCAGAGCGCCGCATGCAGCCCGTCCGCGTCGCGGAAGGGCCCCTTTCCGTAGGCTCCCTGTGCGACCCAGGGCGAATGCTCAAACAGGGGGCCGAGCGCCGCGACGAAGGCGTCGCGGTCCAGGGCGTTGATCTCGGCGAGCGAATGAGGCATCGAGGCCCTCACCCCAGCAGTTCATAGGCCGGAAGCGTCAGGAATTCGTCGATCACGGGAGCCTTCACCATCTCGGCGAAGAGATGCGCGGCGGTGCGGAAGTGCCCGTGGAAGTAGCGGTCCTCGCCGACCTCCGCCTTGATCGCTTCGATGACCTCCCCGAGAAGCATGTCGTAGTGGGAGGCGGTGATCGCCGTGCCGTCCTCGAGCCGCCCCCCGCAGTGCAGCCACTGCCAGAGCTGCGCGCGGGAGATCTCCGCCGTCGCCGCGTCCTCCATGAGGTTGTAGAGCGGCACGCACCCCGACCCGCCGAACCAGGCCTCGAGGTACTGGATGCCGACGCTGAAGTTGGTCCGGATCCCCGCGTTCGTGATTGTGCCCGAGGGGGGCGCGAGGAGGTCGGCGGCGGTCACGTTGACGTCCGGTCTCTGGCGCGAGACCTGGTTGGGTCCCGGCATGTGCTTGTCGAAGGCCTGCAGGGCCACGGGGACCAGCCCGGGGTGAGCGACCCAGGTGCCGTCGTGGCCGTCGGTCGCCTCCCTCTCCTTGTCCGCGAGGACCTTCGCCAGGGCCAGCTCGTTGGCGGCCGGGTTGTTCTTGATGGGGATCTGGGCGGCCATGCCGCCCATGGCGTGGGCGCCGCGGCGGTGGCACACCTTGATCACGTGCAGGCAGTAGGCCCGCATGAAGGGCGCGGTCATGGTGACCTGAGTCCTGTCGGGAAAGAGGTAGTCGCGCCGGTTGCGCAGCTTCTTGATGCAGCTGAAGATATAGTCCCACCTCCCGCAGTTGAGCCCCGACGCGTGGTCGCGAAGCTCGAAGAGCATCTCCTCGGCCTCGAAGGTCGCCAGGATGGTCTCGATCAGGGCGGTGGCGCGGATCGAGCCCTTGGGGACGGCGAGCTTCGCCTGCGCGCGGACGAACACGTCGTTCCAGAGCCGGGCCTCCAGGTGGCTCTCGATCTTGGGCAGGTAGAAATAGGGGCCCGTTCCGCGCGCGAGGAGCTCCTTCGCGTTGTGGAAAAAATAAAGGCCGAAGTCAAAGAGGCTCCCGGAGACCGGCTGGCCGTCGAGCAGGACGTGCTTCTCGGGGAGGTGCCAGCCGCGGGGGCGGACCAGGAGCGTCGCCGTCTTGTCATTGAGCTTGTACGCCTTGCCCTCCGGGCTTGTGAAGGAGATCGTCCGCCGCACCGCGTCCCTGAGGTTGACGTGCCCGTCGAGGAGGTTCTCCCACGTGGGAGCCGTCGCGTCCTCAAAGTCGGCCATGAAGACCTTCGCCCCCGAATTGAGCGCGTTGATGACCATCTTCCGGTCGACGGGACCGGTGATCTCGGTGCGCCTGTCCAGGAGGTCCGCGGGAGCGGGCGCCACCCGCCACGAGCCTTCCCGGACCGAGAGCGTGGAGGGGAGGAAGTCGGGGAGGACGCCGGCGTCGAGCTCCGCCTGGCGCTCGACGCGGCGCCGGAGGATCTCCTGGCGCCGCGGCTCGAACTCGTGGAAAAGCCCCGCGAGGAAGGCGCAGGCCTCCGGCGTCAGGATCTCGGCATACGGGGCGGGGATAGGCCCGCGAATAACGAGGCCTGAGAGGGTTGTGGCAGTCGTCATGCTGTTGTCAGAGCAGGCACAGATAACTTCGTCATTGTCTCCTGTCACCTCCATAGTACCGTCGGGCGCCCTTGCCCGTCATCCGGCGCTGGCCGGGCCTTAACCATGAACCACGAGCAATTTATGCGAGACGCGATCCACCTCTCCGAGGACGGGGCCCGTTCCGGACGCGGGGGACCCTTCGGGTGCGTCATCGTCCGCGCGGGCAAGGTGGTGGGCCGCGGAAGCAACCAGGTGACCTCGACGTGCGATCCGACGGCCCATGCCGAGGTGGTGGCGATCCGCGACGCCTGCAGGCAGCTGAAGACCTTCGAGCTGGCCGACTGCACGCTCTACGCGAGCTGCGAGCCGTGCCCGATGTGCCTCTCCGCGATCTACTGGGCGCGCATCCCGACCGTCTACTACGGCAACACCCGCCAGGACGCCGCGGCCATCGGCTTTGACGACGAGGCCATCTACCGCGAGATCCCGCTCCCCCTTGACCAGCGGAAGGTCTCGATGAGACCGATGTTGCGCGAGGAGGCGCGCAACGCCTTCGGGGAATGGTCGAGGAAGGCCGACAAGGTCAAGTACTAGCCGCGGCCCCGCGCGGCGACTTGCCAAAGGCCGCGATCTGGCCCACTTTCGAACGCCATGCACTTCGACAATCTCCAGCCCGGCCTGAACGCCCCCCTACCCCGTCTCGACGACGACGATGATGACGAGGACGAGGCAGAGGAGACCCAGGTCGCAAGGAAGGATTCGTCCGTATCCCTCCTGATCCAGAAGCGTTTCCTGAACCAGCGGAAGCTCTTCCTCTGGGGCCCGGTGACCGACGAGACGGCGAAGGACATGAGCGAGAAGCTGCTTTACCTGGAATCCACCGCGCCGGGCAAGGACATCACATTCTACATGAACACGCCCGGCGGCTCGATCACCGCCGGCATGGCCGTGTTCGACACGATGAAACTCATCTCTTCGCCGATCACGATCGTGGTGACGGGCATGGCGGCGTCCATGGGCTCCATCCTGCTGTGCGCGGCGGCCAAGGGCCGGCGCCTGATCTATCCCCACGGGCGGGTGCTCATCCACCAGCCGCTGATCTCGGGGCGGTTCATCGGGCCCGCGACGGACATCAACATCCAGGCCCAGGAAATGGAGAAGCTCCGCGCCGAGCTGAACCAGATCCTTGCCGACGCGTCGGGCCAGCCGATCGAGAAGATCTCACGCGACAGCGACCGCGACTTCTACCTGAACGCCAAGGAGGCGGTGGCCTACGGCCTCGCCGACAAGATCGTCGAGGGCATCTGAGCGCGAGCTAGCGCTTGCCCAGGGGGGACGCGGACGCGCGGGTGATCTCCTCGTTCCATTCCGCGGCGAGGGCCGTGTCGCCCGAGCTCAGCGCCACGCGGCGCGCCTGAGCGAGCCATACGGCCTTCGCGGCCGGGGGAATGCCGTCGACGTCGAAGAGCTTCTGGTAGAGCCCGATCGCCTCCCCGGCCCTGCCCTGCGACGCGAGGAGGGCCGCGCTCTCCGTGAAGAGCTCCCATTCCATCGGGGAGAGGGCCTCCGCGTCCGCCGCGTCCTTCACCATCCAGGCGGCGGCCTCCCTGTTTCCCGACGCCTGGAGCCGCGCGGCGACCGCGAGCGCCAGCGCGAGTCCCGGCGCCTCCTTCAGCCCGTCCTGGCCCGCCTTGATCGCCTCGGCGTGCTTTCCCTCGGCGTCGAGGAGGTTCATCCGGCGCATGACGGCGTAGCCCGCGAGCCCCGGGGGAAGCGCGGAGGTCCCCCTCCCCTGCGAGGCGAAAGGGACGGCGAACGGGCGGTAGAGCGGGTCGCCGATGACGATCGACTGCCAGCTCAGGACGGGAAGCGCGTAGTAGGCCGCGTCGACAAGGTCGTCGCCCCGGGCGAGCGCCTCGAGCAGCAGGTCCGGCCGGTGGAGGTACTCGAGGTAGGGCTCGAAGACGTTTCCGACGGTGGCCGTCACGCCGCGGTCCACCAGGGGGCCGCACCACCCCTCGGTCGGGGACCGCAGGGTATGGGCCGAGAAGCTGTGGATGTGCACCGCCACCGCGCCCGGCGGGAACCGGAACCCGGGGAGAAGGAACGGTCCGTTCAGGTCAGGCGTGTACCACCCGAAATAGAGGGCGGGCGCGTCGAACCTCGCCTCCTCGCCGACGGTCTTCGGGCCCCTGCCCACCGAGAGGTCGAAGCCGAGGGCCCCCAGTTGCTCCGCGACGTTCCCGAGCCAGCGGTCCCCGTTCTCGTGCGGGCCGGCGATGTCCACGTACGCGCGCCCGACCAGCCCCGACCTCTCGGCCTCAACGGCGCGGTCCACAAGCCCGAGCGCGTCCTCTGCCGTGGGGCCGTCGAGCCGTGAGACCTTGACCACGCGCGAGAGGTCGGCATCGCTCGGCCGGGGATTGTCGAAGAGCGGGTTGGGGACGCTCGCGTTGATGGGATAATCCGTCTGCGAGAGCAGGCTCAGCTCGGAGTCCACGGCCCCCTGGTTCGTGCGGAATTCCTCGTGGTCCGTCAGCGGCTTGACCTCGCGGTAGAGCGCCGGGTCGTTCGCGATCCTCAGGGGGACGCCCCGGCACACGACAAGCGCCGCGATCCGGTGGCCGGAGATCGCGTATTTCCTGCGGCCCACCTCGTCGACGAGGTCCATCGCGATCGCGTCGATCCATCCGCGCCTGACGAGCTCGTCCTCAAGCGGCTGCCACACCGTCGCCACAAACTCCTTCCAGGAGATCGTCTCGGCAAGGGGCATGCTGAGCGCGATCACGTTCGCGGCGGGCACGCCCCGCACCTGGGCGTAGTGCCTGGCGATCGCGACGGAGTCCGGCGCGTCGCTGTTGGCGACGATGACCACCCTGTCCGCGATCCCGGATCCGCGCGCGACCGCGGCGAGCGCGAGCGCGGCGAGCAGGAGCGTCAGTCTGGGGGAGAATCCCGCGGGTGCGGTCATGGCCCGCCCATTGCTACTGCTTGCGTACCTGCCGTCGAACCCTTTTGCATCCCCCCATGACGTGGATCGCCTGGGCCCTGCTCTCGGCCGTGTTCGCCGGTGTCACGGCCGTGCTCGCCAAGGTCGGTGTCGCCGACGTCGACTCCAACCTTGCGACCGCGCTGCGCACGACGGTCATCGTGGTGATCACATGGGCGGTCGCGCTCGCGACCGCGCCCTCGGGGCCGCTGGCCATGCCCGGGAGGCGCACGCTCGTTTTCCTCGCCCTGTCCGGTGTGGCGACCGGCCTGTCCTGGCTCTGCTACTTCAGGGCGCTGCAGCTCGGCGAGGTGTCGAGGGTCGCCCCGATCGACAAGCTGAGCCTCGTCTTTGCGATCATCCTCGCGGGCGTGTTCCTGCGCGAGCGCCTCACCTGGCACCAGGCCGTCGGGGGCCTGCTCATCGTCGCGGGCTCGCTGGTCATCGCCTGGAGGCCGCGCTAGTCCCTCAGTCGGCGAAGCGCCACGTCGGCTTGAAGTCGCGGGGGGGCTTCTCCCCCTTCAGGCGCACGCGCACCATCTCGATCGGCATGGGGCCGCCCATGAGGATGGCGTCGTGGAACTGCCGGTTGGTCATCCCGCCGGGCTTCACCAGCTCCCCGTGGAGCTCGCGCAGCTGGAGGGCGCCCAGCATGTAGCCCGCCTGGTACATCGGCGGGTACGATCCGTTGAAGGACCGCCTGACCTCGCCGGTCGCGCTCGCGCGCTCGTGCCCGACGCGGTCTATCAGGAATTCGACGCACTGCTCGGGCGTCCACTTCCCCAGGTTGAAGTTGATCGAGAAGATGATCCGGGCGCACCTCTGCGACCGCCAGAAGAGCATGCCCATGCGGTCCTCCGGGGACTTGGGGAAGCCGAGGTCCCAGAACTGGAACTCCCACCACAGGGCCCAGCCCTCGACCCAGAAGGGTGTCGTGAAAAGCTCCCGGTGGGTGTTGATGCGCCCCTCGTAGTAGTACTGGAGGTGGTGGCCCGGGATCAGCTCGTGGAACACCGCCGCCCGGGCGAAATGGACGTTGTTCGCCCTGAGGCTCTGGACCTTCTCGTCGTAGTCAATCGTGTCGGTCGGGAAGGCGACCAGGATGTCGCGGCCCCCGAGGAAGAACGGC
>CAYNLL010000037.1:0-4410 GCA_964398015.1 uncultured Opitutaceae bacterium
CGCCACGCCGTCCAGCACGAGGCGAGCGTCTCCAAGGTGAGCGCGGAGCAGATCTTCTACATGCAGCAGCGCGGACTCACCGAGGGGCAGGCCATGAGCCTGTCGGTCAACGGGTTCATCAACGACCTGGCGCGCCAGTTCCCGATGGAGTACTCCGTCGAGCTCAAGCGCCTGATCGACCTGGAGATGGAAGGGAGCGTGGGTTGAGCATGGCCGTCGAAACGACCACGCCGTCCACCGCCGCAGATCCCATCGGGGGTTTCACGCGGGAGGAGTTTGACCGGCATCTCAGCGCGCAGTCCGCAGCGCCGTCGTGGTGGCTCGAGCGCAAGAGGGCGGCGTACGCCCGCTTCGAGGCGCTGCCGATGCCCACGCGCAAGGACGAGGGATGGCGCTTCAGCAACCTCCCGGGGGTAGACCTCGGCGGATACCGGCCGGCCGGAGCGGGACGAGCCTCAGCCTACCCGGATCTTGCGGTCACGCCGGCGGCGACGCTCTCATTTGCCAACGGGCGGCTCGCCGGCGCCTGCGCCCTCCCCGCCGACCTCGCGGCCCGGGGCGTCGTCGTCTCCACCCTCTCGGAGGCGCTGTCGAGGCACCCGGAGCTTCTGCGCGAGCATTTCATGGCCCAGCCCCAGAAGCTGGGGTCGGCCAAGTTCGCGGCCCTCCACGAGGCCTTCGTGCAGGACGGCGCGTTCATCCACGTCCCCAAGGGCGTCGAGATAGAGAAGCCGATCGTCGTTCTCCACGCGCTTTCGGGAGCCGACGCGGCGCTGTTTCCGCACACGCTCATCATCGCGGGCGACCATGCCCGCGTGACCGTCGTCGACAATTTCTCGTCGGACGTCGATTCCAGGCAGTTCGCGTGCGGCGCAAACGACCTCTACGCGGGGCACGGCGCGGACATCACCTATGCGGCCGCGCAGTGCTGGTCCCTAGAGGCCCTGTCGCTTCAGTTCAATTCCACGATCGTCAAGCGCGACGCCCGGGTCCAGTCGCTCAACCTCCACCTCGGCGGCCGCCAGGCGCGCCACGAATCCCTGAGCCAGCTGCAGGCCCCGGGAGGCTTCTCGGAGATGCTCGCGGTCACGGTCGCCACGGGAACGCGGGAGTTCGACCAGAGGACCCTGCAGATCCACCAGGCGCCCAACACCAAGTCGGACCTGCTCTACAAGAACGCGCTGCTCGGCCAGTCGCGCACGATCTTCTCGGGGCTCATCGTCGTCGATCCCGACGCCCAGAAGACGGACGCGTACCAGAGCAACCGCAACCTGATGCTGAGCGACGACGCGGAATCGAACTCGCTCCCCGGTCTCGAGATCCAGGCCAACGACGTCCGCTGCACCCATGGCGCCACGAGCGCCCGGATCGACCCCGAGCAGGAGTTCTACCTGAAGTCGCGCGGAATTTCCCCGAAGGCCGCGAACGAGCTCCTGATCTTCGGCTTCTTCGAGGAGGTGCTCAACCGCCTCAAGGACGAGGACCTCCACGCCGCTCTTCGGGCATTGATCCGGAGCCGCATCCACAGGTAGAAAGCGGCGTCCCACCCTTCCCCATGAACCGCGAACGCACCCTCGCACGCGACATCCTGGCCACGCAGATCCCGTCGGGCGACCGTCAGACCCTGGCGGCCGGCACGCGGATCCAGATCCACCAGACGCTCGGCGGGAGCTACACGGTGCAGGCCGACTACGGCCTGTTCAGGATCGACGGCAAGGACGGGGACGCGCTGGGCGAGCAGGCCGCCGACCACAAGATCGAGACCCCGACCCTCGCCGACGGGGCGCCGGACCCCGAGGCCGTCTGGGACCAGCTGCGCAAGGTGTACGACCCGGAGATTCCCGTGAACATCGTGGACCTCGGCCTCGTGTACTCGATGGATGTCGAGAAGAGCGCCGAGAACGCCTACAGGGTGAACGTCGCCATGACGCTCACCGCCCCCGGCTGCGGGATGGGCCCCGCCATCGCCGAGGACGCCAAGGGCAAGATCCTGCTGGTCCCCGGCGTCGGCGACGCCGACGTCCGGATCACCTGGGATCCCCCCTGGAACCAATCGATGATCAGCGAAGAGGGAAAGATGAAGCTCGGCCTGGTGTGACCTTCTACGAGCAGCTCGTGGCGCTCGAGAACGAGGGCGTGCCCTTCGTGCTCGTGACACTCGTCGAGGCCATCGGCAGCACACCCCAGGACGCGGCGGCGAAGATCCTTGTGACGGCGAAAGGCCTGCACTGCGGCACGGTGGGCGGGGGCAGGGTCGAGGCCGCGGCGCTCAAGCTGGCGGGGGAGATCCTGGAGAAGGCCGACGCCAGGCCGCGGTTCGTCTCGTGGACGCTCAAGGGGGACGTGGGGATGACCTGCGGGGGCTCGGTGAAGTTCTACTTCGAGCCGCATTTCGGGCCGGGCTCCTGGACGATCGCCGTCTTCGGCGCGGGCCACGTGGCGCAGGCGCTGATCCCCGTCCTCATTCCCCTGCCCGCCCGGATCACGTGCGTCGACTCCAGGAAGGAGTGGCTCGGGCGCCTGCCCGCGGCCTGCAACCTGACGGTGATCCATTCCGAGAACCCCGCCGACATCGTCCCTTCCCTGCCCGGGGGATGCTTCCTGATCGTCATGACGATGGGCCACGCGACGGACAGGCCCATCCTGCGCCGGGCGCTCACGGAGAGGACGTTTCCGTTCATCGGGGTGATCGGAAGCGAGGCCAAGGCGGAGGTCCTGCGCAGGGAGCTGGTGGCCGAGGGGGTCACGCCCGAGCAGGCGTCGGGATTTCGTTGCCCCGCCGGCCTCGACTTCGGAACCAACCACCCGCACGAGATCGCGCTCAGCATCGCGGGCCAGCTCGTCGCGGAGCGCGACAGGGTGCTGGCCGCGGGCTGAGCGCGGGAACGGGACGTGCGGCCGGGCGCTAGGGTACGTCGTAGACCTCGACGAGCGCGATTCCCGTGTCGCCGCTCGCCCCGGAGACCTCCGCCGTGTACGCGCCCGGGGCCAGGGTGACGAGGAGGGCGGAGTCAGGGGTCGCCGAGGTTCCCCAGCTGAAGGCGCCGACCGACGCGGCCGCCGTCGAGACCGTGGGGTCGCCTCCCCAGCCCGTGTCGGATTCGAGCAGCGTGGAGGTCCCGTCGGGGTTGCTGCTGTAAAGCTGCAGTTCGGGGTCCATCAGAACGCCGGGGACCCCGAAGGCCGCGAGCGCCGGACCCGAGGCACGAATGAGGACGGTCTTTGAGGTCGTGCCGCCGATGACAAAGCCGGCGATGAGGATGTTGCCTCCCGTGCCCACCTGGTCCCTGGCCGAGACATTGATCAGCCGCGGCGAGGCCGCCGTGTAGCCCGATGGGGACGTGGCGTCGTAGACCTCGGCGAGCGAAATGCCCGAGTCCCCGCTGGCCCCCGTGACCTGGACGGTGTAGGGGCCGGCGGCCAGCGACTCGAGAAGCGCCGAGTCGTGGCTTGTGGCGCTGGTCCACTCGAAGGCGCCCACCGCGTTCGCCGTCGACGTGATCTGCGCGTTCCCGCTCCAGCCGCTGTTGGTCGCCAGCACCACGCCGGCGCCGTTCAGCGTCAGCGTCGGGTCGGCAAGCGCCCCGGACACCCCGAACTGGGCAAGCGCCGGTCCCGACGCGCGGACCAGCAGGGGCTCCTCTCCCGAGGTGCCCGCGCCCCCGACGACGTACCCCACGATGAGCTGGCTGGCCCCCGTCCCGACCAGCGCACGGCTGGAAAGGTTGATGAGCCTCCCCGGGTTCGCGGTGGCGACGACCTCCAGCATCGCGGTCGAGCTGAGGGCGGACCCCGTCGAGTCGGTTGCAATGCACGTGTAGCCACCATCGTCTGCTGCGGTGGCGCCGCTGATGACCAGGGTTTGTCCGGTGGCACCAAGGATGGGGATGCCGTCGAGGAACCACTGGTACGTGAGGGAGGCGTCTGTCTGGGTCGTCACGGCCCGGCTTCCCTTGATGTCGGTCGGGCCTCCGCCCCCCGTCCCGGTAGCCGTCGTGAAGACCACCGTGCTGCCTCCCGCGACGTTCTGCGACCTGGGCTGGAGGAAGATCCCGATGGGAGCGCCGGAGCCGGCGGCGTTGACCGTCAGCGGGGCGGTGCCGCTCGTCAGCGACCCGCCGGCGTTGCTCACCGTCACCGTGTAGGAGCCGGCGTTGGCGGCCTGCGCGTCGGTGATGACAAGCACGGCATTCGTCGCGCCGGCGATCGCCCCGCCGTTGAAGTTCCACTGGTAGCTGAACCGCGGCGTTCCACGCGCCAGCACCCAGAAGGCCGCGGTTCCTCCCGCGCCCACCGATTCGGGCATGGGCTGGATGGCGAAGGTCGGGGCGACGGCCGGGACGGGCGTCGGGGTCGGCGTGGGAGTGACGGTGGGGCTGGGCGTCGGCGACGGGGAAGGCGTGGGAGTGA
>CAYNLL010000037.1:4510-12825 GCA_964398015.1 uncultured Opitutaceae bacterium
GGCGTGGGAGTGACGGTGGGGCTGGGCGTCGGCGACGGGGAAGGCGTGGGAGTGACAGTGGGGCTGGGCGTCGGCGACGGGGAAGGCGACGGTGTGGGCGTGGGCCCGAAGTTCGGATGGTTTCCCTGCGTCGGGAATGACATCAGCGACTCAAGGCCCGCTATCCCGCTTGGGCTGAACGTGCTGACCGTCCCGCCCGGGGTCACCATGAAGATGGGCCCATTGTAACCGGAGACGTAAAGGTTGTCGCTCGGATCGATGGCCAGGCCGTAGGCATTGTTCAGCAGGTAACTCGTCACAAACGTGCTGACGATCCCCGACGGGCTCACCTTGTAGATGGAGCCGCCCGGGCTCACCGCGACAAGGTTTCCCGCGCTGTCGAATCCCAGTCCCGCAGCGCCGTTGGGAATGTTCGCGTAGAAGGCATTCACGGAGCCGCTGGGCGTTATCTTGGCGATATACGTGCTGTCATACAGGTTGCACACGTAAAGGTTGTTGGAGCCGTCGATCGCCATCGAATACGCGTAGATGAGCCCGGAGACGAACGTGCTGACCGTGCCCGAGGGCGACACCTCGTAGATCACGCCGTCCCCGTTGCGCGTGCCCGTGTTGCTGGAGACAAAGAGGTTGCCGTTGCTGTCGAATACCAGGCCGGACGGCAGGACCCCGAGGCCCGTCGCGTAGGTGCTCACCGAGCCGGACGGGGTGATCATGTACACGGAGCCGATTCCCGATGTCGGGTCGCCCGAGGCGACGTAGGCGTTTCCTTGCGCGTCAAAGGCCAGACTGCCCGTCTCCGTGAGTCCCGAGGCGAGCGTCGTGAAGGTCCCGGTCGCGGTGTTCGCGATATTCACGCTGTTGCCCTGGGAAACGTAGAGCATCTCAGCCACGGGAGTCGGCGTGGGCGTGGGGGACGGCGTCGGCGTGGGTGTTGGCGAGGGCGTCGGAGACGGTGTGGGGGACGGCGTCGGCGAGGGTGTTGGGGAAGGTGTCGGGGACGGCGTAGGCGAGGGCGTTGGAGACGGCGTCGGCGAGGGCCCCGCGGTCGGAGTCGGCGTGGGCGAAGGCGTGGGGCCGGCAATGGGTGTCAGCAGAAAGGGCACCTCCGCGAGGCCGTTGCTCGCGGTGCCGGCGATCAGCCCATTGTTGTTGATGGCCGCAGCCTCGAAAAGGTTGTACCCGCCCGTCCCTGCGGGGACGCAGAGATTCAGGTCGTACATCGTGCCGTTCACATAGATGAAGGCGTGCTGCTGCACCGTCGGGTCGGAGCTGACCGTGGAATTCCCGACGATGAGCCCGGAGTCGTTGATCGCATACGCGACGGCGGTGGGACCGCCGAGGGTACCCAGGCTCGTCGCCACCCAGCTGCTGCCGACGTAATTCCAGAGCGTCGCGGGCTGGTCGCCGGAACTGATATAGGAGGATCCCACAACCTGCCCCGCATCATTGATGCCGTAGGCAGATGCGATCGTGCCGCTCACCGGCGGAAGCACGGCCGGCGCGCTGTACGCGCTTCCGTTCCATGTCGCGACGATGGCCTGGGAACTATTGTAGCCGGCGATCGTCCCGGAGGTGTTGATCGCCGTCGCCACGTCGGCGTCGAGCAGGGTCTCGGCATAGGAAGTTCCGTTCCACGTCCAGATCGAGGCATGTGAACCGTCGTAGCCGGCGATGAACCCGCTTGAATTGATCGCATTGCCGGCCGCGTCCGAACCGCCGAGGTTCGTGAAGGCATAGGCGGAGCCGTTCCATTTCCAGGTGGCGGCATCCATGGAGAACTCCGTCTGCCCCGCGACCTGTCCTGCGTTGTTGATCCCTAGGCCGTAGCCGGCGCCGTCAAGGTCCGTGCTCGGAAGGTAGGTCGGCGTCCCGCCGATCCAGACCGCCGCATTGTAATTGCCGGCGTCGAATCCCGCCACGACCCCGAGGTCGTTGATGCCCGTGGCCGAGGCTCCGTTCCCGCCGGAGACGGGCAGGTACGTGAGCGTGTACGAGGGCGTTCCCGAGGTGGGTATGGGCGTGAGGAGGTAGCCGTGGTTGTTCGACCCGGTCGCCACGATCTGGCCAATGTCGTTGATCCCCGTCGCATTGTTGAGCGTGACGCCCGGCAGGTTGACCAGCGCATTGAGGTCCGTCATCACCCCATTGCTGTAGACGAAGGGATCGTCGGCGTCGCTCGCCGTATAGGAGGAGCCGATGATCGTGCCGGAGCTGTTGATTGCGGTCGCAAGGCTGCTGCTGCCACCAAGGGTCCCCAGGTCCGTCATCGTCCCGTTGCCGTACATGAAGGCGTGCTGCGGACCCGCGGCGGTGTCGGACCACCCGACGACGGTTCCGGCGTTGTTGATTCCAAAGGCCCGGCTCGTGGCCCCTCCGAGCGTGCCGATGTCCGTCATCGTCCCGTTGGCGTAGACGAAGGCGTGTTCCGTCGAATCATCCGCGAGCTGGGCCACGCCGACGATGGCGCCGGAGTCGTTGATGCCGCTGGCGACGCTGGTGTTCCCCCCCAGGGTGCCCAGGTCCGTCATGTGCCCGCCGCTGAACTTGAAACCATGGAGGGAGGAACTGCTGGTATAGGAGGTCCCGATGGCGGTCCCCGAGTTGTTGATTGACCCGATCTCCGTGTTGCCGCCGCCCAGGCTGCCGAGCAGGGTCAGCGTGCCGTTGACGTCGACGAACGGATACGAGGTGGGGCCGCTGCTGTATTGCCCGGTGAGGGTGCCGGGGTCGTTGATGGCTCCCGCCCCGCTCGAATTCCCGCTGAAGGTTCCCAGGTCCGTGATGGTTCCGTTGCTGTACTCGAAGGCGTGGCTGACGTCGCCCGCCGTGGTCGCCGTCCCGACAATCTTGCCTGCGTTGTTGATGCCCGTGGGAGAGACATAGGTCCCGCCAAGGTTGCCCAGGTCCGTGGCGGTGTAGGTCTGGCCGCGCGCCGCTGGGAGAGCTCCGAGAAGAACGCATGCCGCTGCCCCTGGCAGCCCACGGCGCAACCAACGCATGACGCGATAATTCTGCATAGTGGTCCTTTGGGGCAGAGAGACGTGAATCCGTTCCACCCTGCCCCACTGCAAATGGTAAGAATCTTGCGAGAAATTTCGCCCGATCCATGGGCACACGGACAAAAATTGTAGGTTATTTTATGCCAATTGCTTGTGAATCAATGCGTCACGGGATAGAGGGTGGCGCGCGGATCAATTCTCCGTCGGCAACCGTCATATCGCCAAGAAACCGCAATAAGCTCGCTGTCACTCACCTGCCCTATAGACCGATGAAAATGAGTGGAAAGGAGACCACGCACGTAACCGACGTGTCCGCTGACGGTTTCGCCACAACGGCCTGGAGCCTCGTCATTGCGGCGGGCAAGTCGGACGACGGCGGAAAGGCCCTTGAGCGGCTTTGCCGCAAACACTGGCCGTCGATCTACGTGTTCATCCGCAGGAGCGGCCTTTCGGCGGAGGACGCCGAGGATGCGACCCAGGACTTCTTCGCGCAACTTCTGGAACGGGAATGGCTGAAGCATGCGAGCCCAAAGCGCGGAAGCTTCCGCGCGTTCCTTCTCACGCTGCTGAGGAACTTCCTGGCCAACCGGCGCCGGTCGAGCAAGGCCGAGCGGCGGGGAGGTGGCGCCACCATACTCTCCCTCGACGGCGCCGACGGCGAGCGCGCCCTGGCGTCCCTCGCGGTGAAGATTAAGGACCCCTCCCAGGCCTACGAGGCGGCGTGGTCCGCGGGCATCCTGGCCGCCGCATGGAGCCGCCTCGCCCAGGAGCAGCAGGACGCAGGCAAGGCCTCCCTGTTCGGATCGCTTCAGGCTTTTGTCACGCAGACCCCCGCCCCGGGGGACTACCAGAGGCTGAGCGAGCAACTCGGGCTTCGACGCGGCCAGGTCGCGCTCCTCATCCACCGCCTGAATCGGCGCTTCGCGGAGCTGATCCGCGCCGAGGTTGCCGAGACCCTGGCCGACAAATCCGAGCTGGAATCGGAACTGCGCATCCTCCTTGAGGGGAGCTCACGCTGACCGCCATGCAGTGCCGCACCTGCGGAGCCGAGATTCCGGAGGGGGGGGTCGCGGAATTTTGCCCGAAATGCTCCTTTTCCAGCGCCCTCGGGATGGGAACGGCCGGCACGGGACCCATCGGGACGATCGAGGGCTATGAGCTGATCAACGAGCTGGGCCGAGGCGGCATGGGCGTGGTCTGGCTGGCGCGCGAGCGCAGCCTCGACCGGCTCGTGGCGCTCAAGGTCATCGCGGTGGCGGATCCCAGGCTCCAGCAGCGCCTCCTGAGGGAGGGCCAGGCCGCGGCGCGCCTGCGCCATCCCCACATCGTCGCGGTGCACGCGATGGGGGGCTCCGGAACGTCGACCTTCCTCGCGATGGAGTTCATCGAGGGCGGAAACCTCGACGCGCACCTCAGCGGAAGACCGCTGCCGCCGCGCGCCGCGGCCGAGATCGCGGCAAAGCTCGCGGGTGCCCTGGCGCACGCGCACGAGGCGGGGCTGCTCCACCGTGACGTCAAGCCGTCCAACATTCTCCTCGACCTGGACGGCAAGCCCATGCTGGCGGACTTTGGTCTGGCGGCGCCGACGCAGGGCGCGGGCGACCTCACGTCGCCGGGCTCGGTGGCGGGCACGCCCGCGTTCCTGGCCCCGGAACTTCTCGGAGGATCCGAGAATGCCCGGCCGGAGTCCGACGTCTACGGGCTCGGCGCGGTCCTCTACAACTGCCTGACGGGCCGGCCTCCCTTCGTGGGCGCGTCGGCCGCGGCCGTCCTCGCCCAGCTTCACGACAACGACCCCATCGCCCCGCACCTCCTGCAGGCGGGCCTGCCAAGGGACCTGGAGACGATCTGCATGAAGTGCCTCGACCGTCTGCCGGAAAGGCGCTACGCGTCCGCGGAGCTCCTGCAGGCCGACCTGAACGCCTTTCTGCGGGGCGAGCCCATCTCCGCCCGGCCGGCGGGCAGGATCGAGCGGGCCGTGCGTTACTGCCGCAGGCGCCCCGCGCTGGCGCTGTCGACCGGCCTCGCCGCGGCGCTCCTGCTCACGCTCGCCATCGGGGGCCCGCTGATGGCGCTGCGCCTCGCGCGCTCCCAGCGCGGGGAGGTCGCGGCAAGGCAAAGGGCCGAGAAGGCCGAGGCGGCCACGATGGAGAGGCTGCGGGAATCCCTGCTGGCGCGAAGCCGCGCCACGCGGCTCTCGGCCGGCAAGGGACAGAGGGACGAGGCCCTGGCCGCCGCGTCCGAGGCGGCCCAGATCCGCACGGGCCTCGACGCCCGCGACGAGGTGATTGCCGCCCTGGCCCGGCCGGAGGTCGTCCAGCTCCATGAAACGCCGGTCGCCAATTTCGGAGGCACGAACTTTTCGCTCGATCCAGATCACGACCGTTACGCCGTCGAAACCTCGAAGGGCCAGATTGAAATGCGAAGGCTCAGCGACAACAGCCTGATCCAGGCCTTCAGCGGGCCCGCGTCCTTCATCTGGAGCCGGCCGAGCTTTTCCGCCGACGGCAGATACCTGGCAGCCCGCAACGGAGACGCCCAGATGCTGGTCTGGGCCGTGGGGAAGCCCGATCCCCTCCTTGTCGTCGCCGACCGCCCCTACCTGCTTGCCGGTCGCTTCAAGGGCTACGGGGGCCCGGACGCCTTTTCGCCGGACGGGGCGGTACTCGCGAGCGCCCTGCCGACCAGCGGCGTCTCCCTTCAGTCCACCGTCGACGGCCGGGAGCTCAGGAGGATCACCACCGAATCCGCGGTGACCCACCTGGCCTACTCGCCAGACGGCCGCTGGCTCGCGGCGGGGCGCGGGCTGCGCGGAAGCCACGGCGAGAACATCGCCTCGCTCAGGGTGTTCGACGCCTCGTCCGGAGAGGAGGCCTGCAGGCTGCCCATCGACGCATCATACCAGACGATCGCCTGGTCGCCGGCGGGCGACCGGCTGATGACCGGCGGCGAGGAGATCAGGATGTTCCATATTCCCAGCGCGAAGCAGGCGTGCCGCCTCAGCGACCCGCTCGCGGTGAAGGCCTTCTTCGGCCCCGGGGGGACGACCGTGTTTAGCGCCGCCAGCAGCGGCATCGCCACCCTGTGGGACCTCGGGTCGGCCCGGCCTCTCCTGGTCGCGAGCCTGGGCTCAAATCCGGACGTGGCGCTCAGCCGGGACGGAACCTTGATTGCAAAGTCCGTCGGGAGCTCGTCGATCCGCCTGTACCGGCTGGAGATGTCGCGCGTGGTCAGGGCGCTGCCCGTCGCCTCGAGTCTTGAGCGCGACAACGTCCTAAGCGCCGCCTTGCCGGTCATTGACTACTCGCCGGATGGCCGGTGGCTCGCCACCGCCGTGTGGGGGGCGATCCAGCTTCGGGATGCGGCGGGCAACGCGGTCTCCGTCGTCGCGCTCGGTTCGATCTCCAACTACTGCTCCGTTCGCTTCTCCCGCGACAGCCAAAGTGTCCTTGCCGCGAGCAGCGAGCTTGGGCTCGTGCGCCTGCCCATCCAGAATGCAAAGGACGGGACACCCGAGCTGGGACCCGCAAGCCCCATCGACCCGGAAAAGGGGTTCTACATCGCCGACGTCTCGCGCGACGGCGCACGCGCCGTCCTCACCTCATTCATGGGCGGGAAGTGCAAGATCGAGGCGCTCGACGGGACGGCGCCGGTCCTGCGCTGGGATCTTCCCGGGGCCGCCGGGGCGGCCTTCGTGGCGGACGACAGGGAGGTCCTCGTCAACAGCCTTGAGGACAGCCACGGCGCGCTGCTCGAGCTGCGCGACGCGCAGACCGGGGCGCTGCGCAGGACGCTCAACTACCGCCACGGGGCCCATGTCCACGTGACCGCAGACGGCGCCTGGGCCCTCGTCGGCGCGGGGCCGGATGTCAGCCTCCTCCTGCGCACGTCGGACTGGACCCCCGGACCCTCCCTTCCGACCGAAGTGCAGGGCCGCGGAACCCAGATGGCCTTCAGCCCCGACGGCGCCTTCATGGCGTTTGGCGACGGCGACAAGGTCGTCCTCGTCCGTTCGTCGGACGGTGCCGTCCTCGCCGACCTTCAGGCGCCGCAGAGCGGCACCTACCTGCCCGGCCTGGCGTTTTCACCCGATGGCGCCCGGCTGGCGCTCTGGTGGGAGAACGGACAGCTCGCGCTCTGGGACCTGCGGACCCTGCGCCGAGAACTGGGCGCGCGCGGGCTCGATTGGTGAGGCCGTCGCCCTGGGGTCCCCGTCAGCGACTCCGCGAGGGCGCCTGACGTTCCCTGATGGCGGAATAGATCGCCTCGCAGGTGGCCGGCGACGCCAAAGCCACTTCGCCTTCCTTCGCGCCAAACGCCGCCACGGCGTCCCTCAGGGCCTCGCGCACGGAGAAGGCCAGCATGAGCGGCGGCTCGCCCGTCGCCTTGCTGCCGTGGATCGTCCCCTCTTGGGCCGCCCTGGGCAGCAGCGTCACGCGCATGTCCACGGGGGCGTCGCTGATCGCGGGGATCTGGTAGGTGCTCGCGCTGTGCGTCATGAGCCTGCCCTGTTTGTCCCAGAGGAGTTCCTCGCGCGTGAGCCAGCCGACGCCCTGGACGAAGCCTCCCTCAATCTGCCCGCGGTCGACGCCGGGGTTGAGCGAGTTGCCCGCGTCATGGACGATGTCGACCCGGAGCACGCGGTGCATCCCGTTGTAGCCGTCGACCTCCACCTCCGCGACGGCCGCGCCGCAGGCGAAGTACTGGAACGGCCTTCCGGACGCCGTGGACCAGTCCCAGTGGATGCCCGGCGTGGCGTAGTAGCCCGAGACCGACAAGCTGATCCTCCTCGCGTGGGCCCTCGCGCACACGTCCGCCATGTCCACCGCCGCGCGCGAGCCCCGCACCGAGGCCTTGCCGCAGGCGAACTCCACGCTGGCCGCGGACACGGTCCTTCGCACCCGCTTTGAGAGCAGCTCGGCGGCCACCGGCAGGAGGCGCTCGCGCAGGGTCACACAGGCGTTCCTCACCGCGGCGCCGTTCAGGTCGGCCCCCGAGGAGGCCGCCGTCGCCGACGTGTTGGGCACCTTGTCCGTCGACGTGGGCATCATGCGGATGCTGCGGGCCGGCAGGCCGAGCTCCCGCATCGCGACGCCGAGAATCTTGGTGTGGAGCCCCTGCCCCATCTCCGTTCCGCCGTGGTTCACCTGCGCGGTCCCGTCGGCGTAGAGCAGGACCAGGGCCCCCGCCTGGTTGTAGTGCGTGAGCGTGAAGGAGATCCCGAACTTTAGGGGCGTGACCGCCAGCCCGCGCTTCACCCCGGTGTGTCGGCTATTCCACCTGTCCACGGCCCTGCGCCTCGCCGCAAAGCCCGCC
>CAYNLL010000038.1:0-9304 GCA_964398015.1 uncultured Opitutaceae bacterium
CTGCAACATGTTGCGAAGCTGTTGGTCGTTGTTTGCATATAGCCTGAAATTACCGGCGTTTTTCTTACTACTTACCGTCGTCAGCCCTAGCACCCGAACTCGGCCCACCGCACCAAGAACCTCGCGGCCTTTCAGCTCCCTCAATCCAAATGAAAACCAACTCGTGGATGAAAAAGATGACCCGGCATGTCGCGGCAAGCGGGGTTTGTAACGATCTGCGGCGGCCTTCAAGATGGGGGTTCTTGCGCGCGCGGTCTCTTCGAGCGGCGCCGTTTGTTTTGGCGCTCGGGATTGCGCCCTATTCGGCGCACGCGCAGCTCCTGACGGCCGCCGACCAGACCAAGCTGGAGACGTGGCTTGGGTCCGGCCCGCAGGAATTCACGCAGATCTTCAGCGCGGTCAACGGCGACGGAAAGACCGCTGAGGATTTCAACGCGGCGGCCGACAACAAGGGCCCGACGTTCACCCTTGCGAGCGTCACCCGCGGCGGGATCACGTCGATCATCGGGGGCTACGATCCCCTGAGCTGGGACGGCGCCGAGGAGGATTACAACTATGCGTACTCTGTCTTTACGCGAACGGCCTTCATCTTCAATCTCTCCTCCGACACGGTCCAGAGGGAGAACGAGAATGCGAGCGGCGACTGGCAGACGCTCAACGCCTCAAGCATCGGGCCGACATGGGGACAGAGCTTCGATCTCGCTTTTGGGGACTACTCCGGCATCGGGCCCGACACCCTGAACTACGGGTCGACGTTCAACTACTCGTACGGCGGGTCGTTCGGCACCGACATCCTGGGAGACCCGGACGAATTCATTGATGGCGACAGGGGCGTGTACGATCCCTTCACCGTCAATGTACTGGACGTCTATACCTTCGCGCCCGTTGTTGCTGGCGTACCCGACACGGGAAGCACCGCGGCAATGCTGGGCGCGGCGATCCTGGGCCTGGCGTTATTCCATCCCAGGCGTCGTTTGGCCTAGGGATGCCGGTCAGGGTCCCCGTTGCCGGGCCGGCTGAGTTTCCAAGGAGTGAAGGGGAGGCGTGCCCGCGTACGTTGGCACTGACCGCCTTGCGCAGGCCTATCTGTAGGTTTGCCATCCGAGCCGTTGTGTACGAGGCGGAATGTCGTTGGCGCGAGGCCCGCCAACGCAACTCCCGCCGTGCCGATAGCCAATGAACGCGCCGAATCTGAGACATCAGGAACAGCCTGTCTGCGCTTGGATGTTGGAGCGACGGGCTGTGCTCAGCCTAGTATTTCGAGCCCGAATCTCGCCGCCCACGTTCGCCGCTTCAACCTCTAGGGCGTTCTTTTCGCCTAGCGCGTCATCCCGGCTCTTGAACTGTCGCCGGATTCGCTTGCCGTGTAACCGGCCGGAAATCTCGAAAATCTCATATTCGGTACCGTGACTCCTGACGTCACGTTTTGTGATCGTGAATCGACCGCAAGGGATGGGCTTCATTCTAGGGCCCCCCACGTCAACTTACTCCGTCCAAGTGTTGCGGACGGAATAACGGCTAGTTTTCGGTTTCTCGGCTCTGTAGAAGATGGTGGGCCCACAGGGATTCGAACCCTGAACCAAAGGATTATGAGTCCTCTGCTCTAACCGTTGAGCTATAGGCCCAAAAATTTCAATGAGTCGGAAAAAGCGTGGGTAGACCCAAACTCATTCTCAATAGGAAACTCGTTTGTGGAGGGTCGTCTGGGTCGAAGCATCCCCCTCTTTTGAGATGAGTCGTCAATCTTCCTGGACCCGTCTGCGAATGCTCCTTTCATCTCGTCGCGGGCCCAGTCCTTCCCCGCGGCGTCCCTTCCGGAAAGCTGCACGCTTTGTCCTGTTTTGGCTCGATGAGCGCGGAACTTCCCGGTTCGACGGACTGCCAGGATCCTAGGCGCCGACCAGACCGGTCCGACAACTTAAAGGGTTGTCTTCACGGTGCTTCGGAGCGTACATATAGCGGCGGTTCACGCCAGCTTGCCCGCGCATGCGCTACACTTCTCTGCTCGGAATTTCCCTCGTGTTTGCAGTGGCTGTGCGCCCCCTTTTGGCGGTAGGCCCTAGATGGGAGCCGGTGACAGCGGATGAACTCTCAGAGGGGAAGCCCCAGATCGAGGCGGACGCTGCGGCGGAAATCCTGTCCTACCGGCTGGAGATCGACGACACCAACGGCGACCTGCGGGACGTCACGCACGCGATTCGCTACAAAATCTACGACCCCGCCCGGGCGGTCGACATCACGAGGGTGGCCCGGTTCTGGAGCGGGCCCGCGAACAAGGATTACCAGATCATGGCGCGCCTCACGCTGCCCGACGGCTCGAGCCGCGTCTTTGACAAGCACGACATGCGTGGACGCAACGTAGCGGAGGAGGGCCGGGCAAACGGCCTACTTTCCCTGCTCGGGACGGACAAGGAAGCAGTCGTGGCAGAGAAATTTCTCGCCGTGACGGGCGTCGTGAGAGGGTCGGTCCTGGACGTGTGGGAGTACGAGCCGAACATCGAGAGGACGGACTGGTTGGTGAATACCATCCAGCGCTCCGACACGCCCATCCGGCAGTTCGCATACGTCAGCCGCTACAAGAGCGATCCCGCGATCCAGCACCGGAACTTCGTGCTGAATCCCTGCGGCGGCAAGATGGTGCACGACGAGAAGGCCGGGGTGCTCCGGTTCACCGCCCAGAACCTGCCTTCGATCCATGAAGAGCCCTTCTCGGCTCCGGACACTTACTTCTCGCTGACGATCATCGAGACTTATGAATACCTCACGCGCGGCCTGAGTCCGCGGAGCGACCACGTGAAGCTTCCGGAGCCCGTGCCCTTGTCGCTCGGGCCCTGGGCCTTCTACTCGACGGCGCAGGACTACCAGGACGCGGACAAGGGGTACGCGAGCAAACGGGTCAAAGAAAAGGCCGCAGAGCTCACGGCGGGCGCCGGGGACCCGCGGGAGAAAGCGAAGAGGATCTACGACTACGTGCAGGGCCTCTACCAGCGGTTCGCCAACCGCGCGGACCTTGAGAATTGGTACACGCGTTACATCGAGGCCACCGACGAGCTGATCGACCTGGACAAGATCGACTCCACCGTCATCCGCGACCAGGATTTCCGGTACCTGTTCGTCGGGCTCGCGCGCTCCGCGGGCCTGGAGTGCCACAGCGTCTACCATCCCTCCAGGACGCTCTTTCCCTTCACCTCCGACATGGTGTCCGAGAGCTTCCTGAGCAACTGGGACCTGGCGGTGAGGGTGGGAGATGACTGGGTCATCTGCGACCCGTGTTCGGGGGTTCCAAGGAAGTTCGGGTCGATCTCGTGGGACTTCGAGGGACAGCCGGCCCTGCTGGCGATTGCCCGCAAGCAGGTCTTCATCAACGTGCCCTACTTGGGGCCGGAGGAGTCGTCGCGGGAGACGAAGGTCGACCTCACGTTGGACGGCGACGGGAACCTTGACGGGACGTGCGTGCAGAAACTGACGGGGCATTCGGCTCATTCGGCCCGCACGAAGCTCGAGAATGTGGGACAAGAACGGTGGGCGAGCATGGCCAAGTCGCTCCTGGGCTTGGGCAATTCCTCGGGCGAGGTGAGGCTCGTGAGCGTGGACGGGCTCCATAACCCGGACGATCCCGTGATCATCGAGGCCAGGGTGCGATGGCCGGCCTACGCCCCGGTTCTCAGGGACAGGATGACTTTTGTGCTCTCGGTATGGACGGAGGGCCAGCCGCCCCTCCTCAACGAGTCGAAGAGGACGACGCCCGTGTTCTTCAACTACGCAACGATGGAGAAGGAGACGATCACGGTGCACCTTCCCCAGGGCTACTCGCCGGGGACGCTCCCGAAGCCGATAACGGCGACCCGAGGGGGATGTTCCTACGGCCTTGCAGTCACCCAGGACCCTGGACGGCACACGATGGAGGTGCAGCGCACGTCCACCAACGGGACGATCGACATTTCCCCGGAGGACTATGTTCGGTCGCGGGACTGGTTCCGGCAGGTCTGCGCGGCCGACCAGATCGGCATCGTGCTCAAGAGCGCCGCGGGAAACCGGCCGGTCGCCACGCCATGAGGCCGCTGATCCTTCTTCTCCTGTGCGCCGCGGTGGCTCGCGCGGACCATCCCCCGGATTGGCTCCGGCTCCCGGCTCCGGGAGACCCTGCTCCCAAGGGGGTGTCGTCCTGGGTCCTGACGCATGAGGAGCGCGTGACCCAGGAGAGCGCGGACACGGTCCGGTACCGCTACCGGACCGCCATCATGGTCTTTTCGGAAGCCGGCGCCAAGAGCGCCGTGTACTCGTTACCGTTCACCGCGGGCTCGGCCTCCGTCGTGTCAGCCCGGGCATGGGCAATGTCGCCCGACGGCCGAAAATGCCGGCAGTTCGGGGGAAACGAGTTCGTGATCGCCTCGTCTTCGGTCAGCAATTGGATGTGGGACCTCTCCAAGATTGTGTATTTCGATCCGGACAAGTACCTTCAGCCGGGATGGGTCATCGCCTACGAGGTGGAGATCAAGTCCGACTCGACGCCCTTCGACGTCGAATGGAGCCCGCGGGAAGACGTCCCGGTGCGGCACGCCTCGCTACAGCTCGTGCCGATGGACGGGGGCTCGGTGAAATGGAAGGCCTTCTCGAGCGACATGCCCGCCCCGTCTCCCATGGCGGCCGCGGGCGGCCTCTCGTGGACCGTTTCGAACCTGGCCCCGTACGACCAGGACGTTCCAGATGGGATGGAGCACAACAGCATGGAGCTGCGAGCCTACCTCCTCGCGAGCTCGGAGGAGTCCAAGACGTGGGCCGACGTTGTGCGCCTTGCGCGGGCGCAGATAGATCCCCAGGAGGTCCTTACACCGGCGCTTCAGGACCTGGCGAAGAGCAAGGTGGGACAGGGAAGCCTGTGGGCCCGCATCCGACCCCTGTGCGATTTCGTCCAGAAGGAGGTCGCCTACCTCAGCATCACCATCGACACCGACTCGATGGCCGGCTACCGCCCCCACGCCGCCTCGGACGTGTGCGACAACCGGTACGGCGACTGCAAAGACAAGGCGACGCTTCTGTGCACGCTGCTGCGAGCGGTCGGCGTCGAGGCCCGAGTCATGCTGGTCAGCGGCGGCGACCCGCGGGCCAACAGGACGGACTGGCCGTCCGCCTCCTTCAACCACGCGATCGTCGCCATCCCGTGCCGCGAGATCGCCCCGCCGGGGGCGACTGCAGTCTCGGTGGCCGGCGTGGAGTACCTCCTCTTTGACCCGACCGACGACGAGGTGCCGTTCGGTCTGCTTCCGCTGGACGACACGGGAGGCGAGGGCCTCGTCCTCGCGCCTGGGGTAACGGCGACTGTCACGATCCCCGCGTTCCCATCGAGCGACGTGACGGTGTCCAGCCGCATCAAGGCAGCCCTGAACGCCGACGGCTCGGCGCAGATCGAGATTTCGGAGGAGCGCTTCGGCCTCATCGCCGCGGAGGCGACCGCCCTGGACGAGACGGAGTCGCTCGGAGAGCGGGCGGGGTACCTGGAGAGGCGCATCCAGGGGCGGGTCCCGCTGATCTCGAACCTGGCCTGGGTCAGCAGGGACGACGTGGCGGCGCACACCTGGTCGAGGACGGCGCATTTCTCGGCCCAGTTCGTTGGCAAGCGCATGACCGGAGGAATGTACGTGGCGACGGACCTCATGTCCTCTCTGCCGAGGCCGGGGCCGTGGGACGACACGTCCGACGGCTGGGTGAACGTCACCCCTGGGACCATGAAGCGCGAGATTGAGCTGGACCCGCCCTCCGGCTGGGAATTCGCGGAGCTTCCCCAGGAATGGTCGCTGAAGGCTCCCTCGGGGGAGGGCTCGATGCGCTATTGGACGGAGGCGGGGGTGGCAAAGGGCGAGATGCAGGTGAGGGTCGAGGGCGGCGTCCTCGATCGCCAGGCATACCTTGGCCTCCGCGACCTGATGCGAGCCGCGGTCGCCGCGGAACGCAGGCCAGTGGTCCTGCGGCGGACCAAGGCGGTGACGCCGCCCGCCGCTGCAGCGGCCCCGGCTATGCACTGACCCTCGCCGCCGACCGCGAGGCATGTGTCCTCTGCTCTAACCGTTGAGCTATAGGCCCTGACTTCTTGCACGGCCGGTCCTCCGACGTGCAAGGCATTCGGCTGCCTGAGGTCGTGCGGATTCCAGTCCTTCAATTTTCCCCGGGAAAGGCGACACCTTTTGATGCCCGGCGGATCTCCACGGCGCGGCCCAGCGAGCGGACGTTGGACCGAGCCTCTGGCAGCGTGATCGTGATCGCTATCTCCTCCAGTTCTGCCGCCACAAGGACGCCGACGGCGATGCGGAAGGGCAGCGTGGGTCCGTGGGCAAAAAGGACCACGACCGAAGCTCCGACCATGTACGCGGACACGCGCGCCATCAGCGTGTGGTAGCTTGTCAGCCTCCCAAACCGGATGAATCCCACGAGGACGGGAAGGGCGTAGCTCGCAATGGCCGTGAAGAAGGCGCCCCTCTCCGAGGCCACCAGGTCCGGCCGCAGCCACCACGCCGCCAGCGGCACCGAGGCGTACGTTAGCATGTCAGCCCAGCTGTCCAGTCTTGATCCGAGTTCGGAGGCGAGGTTCATCCGCCTCGCGATCTGGCCGTCGACGATGTCGGAGGCGAGGGAGACCACCAGGCAGGCGAGGAAGGGATGCTCCCGGCCGCGCCAGGCCAGGAGCAGCATGACCGGCGCAAGAGCGATGCGGCAGAGCGTGATCAGGTTGGGGAGGTTCACAGGGGAGCGGCGTCAGCCGATGCGGTCCTTTAGGCCGAGGCAGAACATGGCGAGGGCGACCAAGGGGTGGACAAGAAGAGTGAGTCCCAGGAGGGCCGCCACGACGGCCAGTGAGGGCGTCCAAAACGGCAGGAGCACAACGAGGACACCGGCGACACTGTCCACCTGGTCGATGACCCAGAAGAGTGCGCCCGGGGCGCCGCGGGCGGCGCCGCCCGCCGAGATCCCGAGCCTGCGCTTGACGAAGCTGTTGGGCAGCTCCCCCGCCACATAGCCAAGGCCCGCAAGGGCGCCCCAAAGGAGCGGGTGGAGCCGCTGGAACGCAGGGAGCGCCGCCTCATCCCACCCGAGTCCGAGGAGGAGGCGGTGCTGCGCGAGGAACCAGGCTGCGGAGGCGAGCACCATGACCACGAGGCCGCGGAGGGTCTTGTTGTCCCCGAAAAGGCGGCGGCTGCCGAGGCTAGCCCCGAAGTCCAGGGGCGCAGCGGCGAGGGCGCGGAGGAGACCTAGGCGTATGACGGCCACCTGTGTCAGGCCCGCAAGGGCGACGGGGAGGACGATGGCAAGGGCGGTGGGAAGGGGCTGGAGCATCGCGCCTATCTGCGCCAGTGGGCCATCAGCTCGACGACGACCGTGGGAAGCAGGAAATTGTCGAGCCCGAAGCTGGCCACCGCCTCGACCAGCGCCGCCACGAGGCCGACACCGATCCCGCCGACAATCCCGCTCCTTAGCGCCGACGCACCGAGCACGCAGAACCCCACCAGGGCGCACAGCGAGGAGACGACGAGGACCGCAAGCGATCCCTCCACGGATTTCCGGCTGCCCGCCACGGCGTAGCGGCGCCGCCCCCAGCGCGATCCCACGAGCGCCCCCGCCGTGTCCGCGAACGCGAGGACGCCGATCGCCGCGCAGTAGGCGGCCTTGTCGGCGCCGGCGAGTTCGAACGCCGTGGCCGCCCCCAGCGGGAAGAGGAGGTCGCCCAGCGAGTCGCGGTCGACGCCGCCGAGCACCGATCCGAATCTGCGGGCGACCGCGGGACAAAGGCGGACAGCCCCCAGGATCGCCGCGGCGAGCGCGGCGAGCGCCCACACGGGACGGGTGTCCGTGAAGACCCAGGGGAAGGAGAGGGCGATGGAGCCCATCCCCGCGTGGACCAGCTTCCTACCCGCCTCTGCACCGACCGCGCCCCGCGCCTGGAGCGCGCGGACGCCGAGCATCAGGAAGGCCAGGGCGCAGATGACGGCGGTCATCACGGGGGCCGGACTCATGGGCGGGCCTCAGGGCCTGGCGGCCTGCCGTCCGCGCGCCAGCCGCGCGTGGGCCTGGGTGAACTGGTTGGCGCTCATCGCGGCCGTGATCGAGATCTCGCCGGCGAGGACGAGAGCGGCGCACACCTCGGCGAAGGCCCGCGCGTTGCCTTCGCCGGCGAGCCGCATCACGTCGAGGCAGGCCCTCTGGCTCGGCAGGCCGGTGCCGCCGCCGACCGTGCCGACGATCAGGTTTGGAAGGGTCACGCACGCGTAGAGGAACCCGTCGCCGTCGTCCTCGACCTCGAGTCGCGTGACCCCGACGGCCGCCTCGGAGACGCACGCGGCGTCCTGGCCGCAGGCGATGAAGAGCGCGGCAAGGCCGTTCGCATAATGGCCCTGGATTCCGATCGTGCCGCTCAGGATGCCGCCCATCGCCGAAATCCTCCAGTATTCGAGCATCTTCTCGGGAGTCGTGTGGAGGAGCCGCCGGACGAGGACCCTGGGTATCCTCACCTCGGCGGACACCTTGCGGCCGCGCACGGACTGGAAGGACTGGGTGCTCGATTTCTTGTCGCCCGAGAAGTTGCACTCCACGAACCCGTAGGCGGGCTTCACCGGGCACCGCTCCTCAAGGAGGCTGCAGATGGCCTGGGCCGCGATCGTGACCATGTTCTGCCCCGACGCGTCCCCGGTCGTAAATTCGCACAGGAGGTAGACATGGTTGCCCTCGACGGTGAACCGGACGTTCTCCAGGCGGCCGTGCCGCGTCGTCGCCTCTGCCGCCGAGCGCAGCTCCGCGTCGTGCTCGATGCACCACTGGACAAAGCGGCCCGCCTCCAGGAGCGAGCGGAACGCGAAGGCCGGGGCGCGGCTCACGCCCTCGTTCACCGTCAGGACGGTGCATCCTCCGGAATCCGTGATCACGCGTGCGCCCCGGTGGTAGCTCGCGACCAGCGCGGCCTCGGTGGTGGCGAGCGGCAGGGAGTAGTCGCCCTGGGCCGCGAGGCCGTTCACCCGGAGGGGGCCCACGAGCCCGACGGGGACCTTCACCGTCCCGACGAAGTTCTCGATGTTCCTCGCGTAGCCGGCGTGCGCGGCCAGCGAGGCCGGGTCCGCCACCTCGGCCTGTCCCGGGACGGCGTGGGGGATCGACGCCCAGCGCCTGGCCACGACGTCCGGATCGGTCCCGGCGCCCGGACACCGGCGCACCGTTATCGACCTGATGGTGCTCAGTCTTCAGGTGCTCGCCTACTTCTGGCTCATCTGGCACTACTCGGTCAACATGATCTTCTCGGATCAGTGGTCGGACATCTCTC
>CAYNLL010000038.1:9314-12819 GCA_964398015.1 uncultured Opitutaceae bacterium
GGCCGGGGCGCCCGACTTGGGCGAAAGGCGCCTCTCGATCTCATCGGGCGAGAGCCCGGCCGAGATGCGCTCGATCTGGCGCTGGGCGTCCCTTTGCGGGGTCGACATGGGGAGGGGATTGGGTTCAGGCGGCCGTGGTCTCGGGCTGCGTGGCAATCCTCTCGAGGGCGGGGAGGTCGGGCTTGCCCGAGCCGAGGAGGGGGAACGGCCTGCAGGCCCGGATCTGCCTGGGGATGCAAAGGTCCGAGAGGCCGCGCGAGCGCACGGCGTCGCGGACCGCTGCGGCCGCCAGGTCGGGGTCGGAGGTGAAGAGGACGAGTTCCTCGCCCTTGGAGGGGTGCTGCCTTGCGACCACGGCCACCATCCCGTTCGCCGCGGGAGCCACGGCCTCCTCCACGGCGGAGAGGGACACCATCTCCCCGGCGATCTTTGCAAACCGCTTCGCCCGGCCGAGGATGCTCACGAACCCCTGGTTGTCGACGGAGACGATGTCCCCGGTGTCGTACCACTCCCCCGTGTCGGCGAGGACGCCGGGCGCCTCCGGCAGGTAGTAGCCGATCATGCGGTTCGGGCCCTTGAAGAAGAGCCGGCCGCCCGCGGTGCCGGGCACGGGCTCAAGCCGGACCTCGACGCCGGGGAGGAACCGCCCGACGGTCCCCGGCTTGCAGGAGAGCGGGGTGTTCATCGCCAGGGCGGGGGAGGCCTCCGTGGTGCCGTAGCCCTCGAAGATCCGGATCCCGAACCGCTCGTTCCAGAGCTTCTGGGTTGAGGCCTGGAGCTTCTCGGCCCCGGCGAAAACGTACCGCAGCGAGTAGAAGTCGTAGGCGTTCGCCTTGCGCGCGTAGCCGTTGAGGAAGGAGTTGGTCGCGAAGAAGATCGTGGCGTTCGCGCTGTAGATGAACTCGGGGATGACGCCGTAGTGCAGCGGGGTGGGGTAGAGCACGGTGCGCACCCCGGAGAGCAGCGGCATCAGCATGCCCCCCGTGAAGCCGAAGGCGTGGAAGAGCGGAAGGGCGTTGAACACGCAGTCGTTGTGTGAGAAGTCGATGCGCGAGCGCAGCTGGGCGACGTTTGAGAGGAGGTTCCCGTGGGAGAGAACGACCGCCTTCGGAAGGCCCGAGGAACCCGACGTGAACAGGATCGCGCACCGCGGGTCGGCGCCCGCCGCCCTCCATGCCGCCTCGTGCGCGGCGTAGGCCGACCAGACGCGCAGGGAGGTCCATGCGGCCCTCGCCTTCCACGCGAGCGTCGGCCGAAGGTCCTCCAGGTAGATGATCCGCGCCCCGGAGGCCTCCAGCGCCGCGGCCTTCTCCGAGAGCCGCGCCTCGGCGATGAAGGTCCGGGAGGTGACGATCGTGCGCACCCCGGCGGTCCGGAGGGTCGAAAGGAGCGCCGAGCTTCCCATTGAGAAGTTGATCCACGCCGGGATCCGGTGCGCGAACTGGAGACCCCAGAAGGCGAGGCCCCCGCCGAGGGACGTGGGCATCATGAGGCCGACCACCTCGCCGGGCCTCGTCCCGGCCGCCAGCCGGGTCCCCAGGTAGGCCGAGCGCCCGAGGATGCGGCGGTAGGTCGCCGTGCTGCCGTCGTGCCCCACCCACATGGGGACGCCCCCGCGGTGCCTGCGGGACGCCTCGAGCAGCTCCCGGAAGAGGGAATGTCGGGGTGCCTGGGCCCGAAAGGCGCTCTCGCTCAGCAGGGAGTACATGTACGGCGAGCGCGCCCTGCGGTCCACCGAGTCCGGCATCACGACCGGCTCGCCCACCGTCAGCGTGATCCTCGGGAACCATTGGCGCCGGTACTTGCCCCCGAGGCGCGTGAACAGCGAGAGCTGCGCGCCGTCGATGTGGACGGTGACGATGCTCGCCCCGGTCCTCTGGGCGATGAACCCCGCGCCGTCGTAGACTTTCATGAGCCCGCCGGTCGTGCTGAGCCTGCCCTCCGGGAAGATCGCCACGACGCCCCCGCCCGCGACGGCGCCGCAGAGCGTCTTCAGGCTGATCGGGTGCGCGGGGTCGATCGCGTACGCCGTGGTCCACTTCAGGAACGGGCGGACCCAAGGGAGCCGGGCGATCCGGCTGTCGACCGCGAAGACAGGCGGCTCCGGCAGGAAGGCCGCGAGGAGCGCGGCGTCGAGCCACGAGGTGTGGTTTGCGATCACGAGCCGGGGGCCCGACGCGGGGAAGTGCTCAAGGCCCCTGACCCGGACGCGGAAGACGACCCGCAGCGCCAGCCGGACGACCGTCTGCAGGACGGACTCCGGAAGAAGCCACACCATGTACGCCGACACGGCGAGGTTGGCGATGCCGAGCACGCAGAGCAGCGCGCCCGGCCTCGGGTCCACCGCGGCGATCCCGATCGCTCCGAGGGCCCCGGCGACCATGAACACCGCGTTCATGATGTTGTTGGCGGAGATGACCCTGCCGCGCTGGTCCACCGGGCTGCGGTGCTGCATGATGGCGTAGAGCGGGACCGAGTACACCCCGCCCGCCACGCCGATGCCCGAGGTGATGACGGACAGCAGGGCGCCCAGGTGGGCGCCCCCGAAGGCGTCCGCGATCATCCACAGGAAGAGGAAGCCGCTCATGGCGAGCCCGGCCAGGGGCACGTAGGTCGCGCGGATGCGCCCGCCGTTGAGCACCATCCCGAGGAACGAGCCGGCGCCGACCCCGATCGCGAAGCAGAGGAGGAAGTGGACCACGCCGTTGGCGTCCTGGTGGAGCGTGTCCTTCACGTACGTGGGCAGGAAGGAGAGGAGGACCGCCCCCAGGCACCAGAACCAAGAGACGCCGAGGACGCTGCGCCAAAGGGTGGGGATCCTGTGGATCGTGCCCAGGGCGTCCACCGCGCAGCGCCGCAGCGAGCGCGGATTCCACGGCGAGAGCGTCGGCGTGGCGCAGGCGGGGGCCTTCGGAAGGAAGTACGTCGACACGCAGCCGATGACCCCGAGGACGATGAGGAGGGCGCCGACGGCGTTGCGCTCCGCAGCGCCGTTGGCCGCCCGGCCCCCGACGACCGTTCCCGTGACGATCGCGATGAAGGAGCCTGCCTCAAACCAGGCGTTCCCGCCGACGAGCTCCTCGGTCTTAAGGTACACCGGGAGCAGGCCGTACTTGAGGGGCCCGAACAGCGCCGAGATGAAGCCCAGGGCCACGATGATGACCCACATGCCGTAGAAGCTGTCGGCATAGAGCGCGGCCGCCGCCCCCAGCATCACGAAGACCTCGAAGGTCTTCAGGGCGCGCACAAGGGTGTGGCGGGACCAGATGTCGGAGACGTAGCCCGCCCATCCCGAGATGAGCACGAACGGCAGGATGAACAGGCCGCCGATCAGGTAGACGGCATAGGCCGGGTTCCAGCCGTGGGCGCGGGCGAGCCCGAAGGTGCTCAGCAGCACGAACGCGTTCTTGAACACGTTGTCGCAGAAGGCGCCGATGAACTGCGTGACGAAGAGGGGCAGGAACCGCCGCGAGGTGAGCATGCTCATGTGGGGGTGTCGGTGGGG
>CAYNLL010000039.1:0-12749 GCA_964398015.1 uncultured Opitutaceae bacterium
TCCGGGCTCGAGTCGATTCCGCGGGCCGCGCAGGCGGCGGCTCGCCCCCGGGGCCGCGCCCGGGACATTGACATAAAGAGAAGCGGCTACGCGCCCGGAGGGCCGACGTAGCCGCCACAAAGCAATAGGGATTCTATTAGCTGACGTGCGCCGAGACGAGCTTGGTCATCTCGAACATGCTGACCTGGGCCTTGCCCTTGAAGATCGGCTTTAGAGCGGCGTCGGCATTGATCTGGCGCTTGTTCTTCTTGTCCTGCAGTCCGTTTTTCTTGATGTACGCCCAGAGCTTTTTCGTCAGCTCCGTGCGGGGCAGGGGCTTCGAGCCAACAATGGCTGAGAGAGCCGTGTCCGGCTGAACGGGCTTCATGAACGC
Organism: uncultured Opitutaceae bacterium; assembly: GCA_964398015.1. Classification (GTDB taxonomy): domain Bacteria; phylum Verrucomicrobiota; class Verrucomicrobiia; order Opitutales; family Opitutaceae; genus Palsa-1447. Next base: position 374 of record CAYNLL010000039.1, read on the forward strand.
GGCGGAGGGTTTACGAGCAGTTTTCTTTGCCATGGTACTTTTGGTTGCCGGGGCCCCAGTTGTAGGGGACGGCGGCTAGTCGCAATCTTGTCGCAGAAGCGCCAAATACCAAGGAGAATCCCGAGGCAATGCGCGGCCTTTCCCCGCGCATAAACCGCGCCAGACGCGCCCAACCCACCGTCCCGCGGCGATTCGGCGTGTCCCCCGCCCCCCGGTCACTCGTGGCGCAGGGCGGTGATGGGGTTCACCCGCATCGCCCTGCGGGCCGGCAGGAGGCACGCAGCCAGGGCGATTCCCAGGAGGAGACCCGCGACCGCGCAGAACGTGGCAGGGTCGTTCTTCCCGACATTGAAGAGCATCGACGAGAGGAAGCGGGCGAGGCCGAACGCGGCTCCCATGCCCAGGACGAGGCCCGTCGCCGTGAGCGTCAGGCCGCCGCGCAGGACGAGCCCGAGAATGCTGCGCGGGCTCGCGCCGAGGACGGAGCGGATCCCGATCTCGCGCGTGCGCTGGAGGACCGAGTACGAGATCACGCCATAGAGTCCGATCGCCGCGAGCACGAGCGCGACGCACGCGAAAATCCCCATCAGGGCCGTGCGGAACCGGTCCGAGCCGACGGACTCGTGCTTGATCTGCTCGAGCGTCTTCATGCCGTCGACGATCTGGTCGCGGTCCACGCCGCGGATGGCGGCCCGGATCGCCTTCTGCAGCAGCGGGGACTCCGTCGCGCCCCGGACGACGATAGCCTGCCCGGTCTGCGGGCTCTGCTCGAACGTCACGTAGACGCCCGGGCTGTAGTCGTTGCTCTCGCCGAGGCCGCCCACCTTCTCGTCGGCGACCACACCCACCACCTCCCAGGGGATCTCCGGGCCGAGCTTCGTCTCGGCGAAGGCGATCTCCTCGATGCGGATGCGCTTGCCAACCGGGTTCACCCCGGGGAAGAACTTCTTGGCCATGGTCTCGTTGATCACGGCGACGGGCGGCGCGCCCTTCACGTCGTGCTCGTTGAGGAATCGGCCCTTCGTGAGCCGCATCCCGACGGCGCGCAGGTACGAGGGGCCCACCATCTTGAAGAAGCAGTCGGGCCGGTTGGCCACGTCGACGTCCTTGGCCCCCACGATCTGGAAGGGCATGCCATAGCCCCAGCCCTGCATGGGGAGCGCCGAGGTGAACGCGACCTCGCGCACGCCGGGGACCGCACCGACGGCCTCGCTGATACGGTGGAGGTAGGCCTTGAACTCCCCGGCCGTGTGGAACTTCCTCGGGGAAATCGGCAGGTAGGCGGTGACGACGCCGACAGGGTCGACGCCGGTCTCCACGTTCTGCATGTTCAGGAAGCTGCGGATGAGCAGCCCGGCGCCGGCCAGCAGGACGAAGGCCAGGGCCACCTCGGCCACCACGAGGGCGCCGCGGAAAACCTTGCTCGAGGAGCCCGAGCTCATCCCCAGGGCGCCCTCCTTGATTGAATCCGCCAGGTCCGTGCGCGTCGCCTTCAAGGCGGGCGCGACCCCGAAGAGGACGCCCGTGAGGAGCGCCAGACCCAGGACGAACAGGAGCACACGCGCGTCCATGACGACCTGGACGTTGGGCGGCAGCGTGCCTTCGGGCATGGTGGCCTTAAGCGCCGCGAGGCCGCCGTAGGCCACGAGGACGCCCAGGGCGCCGCCGCCGAACGACAGCAGGAGGCTCTCGGTGAGGAACTGGCGCATGAGGCGCCACCGCCCGGCCCCGAGCGCGGCCCGGATGGCGACCTCGCGCTGGCGCGAGATCCCCCGCACCAGCGTCAGGTTGGCGAGGTTGGCGCACCCGATCAGCAGCACCATCCCGACGGCGCCCATCAGGACGAGGACCGAGGTCCTCAGGTAGGGGTTCACGGTCACGGAGGTGAACGTGTCGAGGCCGATGCCCCATCCCTTGTTCGACTTCGGAAAGTCGTGGGCGATGCGAATGGCCAGGGCGTCCATCTGCGTGCGCGCCTGCTTCAGGTTCACGCCCTCCTTGAGCCGGGCCCAGGCCCCGAACCAGTGGAAGTCCCGGGTCATGTTCCCTGCGGGGAAGGCCAGGGGCCGCCATATCTTCGTCGCCGTCAGGTCGGTCCTCCCCGGGGGAAGCACCCCGACGACCGTGTACGGCTCCCCGTCGAGCGTGAGGGTCCTCCCGAGGACCTTGGGGTCGGCGCCGAACTGCGAGATCCAGAAGGAGTTGCTGATGAGGGCCACATGCTCCCTGCCCATCTGGTCCTCGCCCTCCGCGAAGTTCCTTCCCAGCGCCGGGGTGACCCTGAAGATGTCCCAAAAATGCACCGACACCTGCTCGCAGGGAATCTGGACGGGGTTCTCGACCCCCGTCAGCGACACCGTGCCCCACGCCTGCCCCGCGATGTACTCGAACACCGTGTTCTGCTTGGCCCAGTCCAGGTAATTGAGCGTCGATATGCCGTTCCTGCCCCCTCCCGGGGGCACCTCGAGCACCCGGACGATCCTGTCCGGGTCATCGTAGGGCAGCTTCTTGAGGAGGATGCCATCGACAAAGCTGAAGATCGCGGCGTTCGCGCCGATCGCGATCCCGATCGTCAGGAGGGCCACAAGGGCGAAGCCGGGGCTCTTCAGGAGCGCCCTGAGGCCAAACCTTAGGTCTTGCAGGATTTCGTTCAATCGGCGCCCCCGGGGGGATGGCATAAGATAACAGCGGAATTTCAGCCGATGTTACACGATTTTCTGATACTTCTTTGTCCCGCGCGGACGACGATTGCCGTCCCGCCCCAGGGGAGCTGGTATGGCGGCCGAGCTTCATCGCGAAGCCCCCGATGCACGACCCCTCGAATCTCGACCCGCTCCGCCGGTTCTCGGACCGCGTCGGGGACTATGTCCGGTACCGTCCCGGCTACCCTGCGGAGGTGGTCGCGTTCCTGCGCGCCCGGGCGGGGCTGTCCGCGGCGAGCGCCGTGGCCGACGTGGGGTCCGGAACCGGCATCTTCACGCGCCCGCTCCTGGACGCCGGGGCAAGGGTGTTTGCCGTGGAGCCGAACGACGCGATGCGGGGGGCGGCGGAGGCGGAATTCCTCGGCCGGGAGAACTTCACCAGCGTGAAGGGCACCGCGGAGGCCACCGGGCTGCCCGACGGGTCGGTTTCGCTCGTGGCCTGCGCCCAGGCCTTTCACTGGTTCGATCCCGCAGCGGCGCACCGGGAATTCACACGGATTCTGGCGCCGGGAGGCTGGTGCGCGGTGGTGTGGAACACGTCGGTCGTCGACGCCTCCGCGTTCGCCAGGGGCTACGAGAGGCTCAAGGGGGAGTTCGGGACTGATTTCCAGCGCGTGCGCCATGAAACCCTCGAGAAGTCGGGGCGGTTCGATGCGTTCTTCGGGGCAGGCCGCTGGGACAAGGAGGTCTTTGGGAACTATCAGGTCCTGGATTTTGAGAGCCTGAAGGGGAGGTTGTTATCCTCGTCCTATGCTCCCAACGCGGGGCACCCCCGGCATGGGGCAATGATGGCGTCCCTCAGAACGCTCTTTGACGCCTGCCAGCGGGAGGGCGTGGTCCGGATGGACTACAGGACCGAGCTCTTTGTCGGGCAGCTGCGGTGAACCGGCAGCGGATCAGCCGGTCTTCTCGATGAGCTCCACCGGCACCACCTGGTCGGGAGTGGTGCTGAATTTCAGGTCGTACACCGTCCAGGCTCCCGAGACCCGGTAGAGGTCGAAGCAGCAGAAGAGGGGGCCCTGCGGGAAGTACGCCACGGCGTAGATCCTGCGCAGTCTGGCTGTCGGGCCGTACATCGCCATCACCTCGTAGGATTCCATCGGGCCGTAGGCCCCCGGCGCCTCGTATCCCGGCCCGATGTCGGGGGGCAGGCCGGAGGTGTTGATGTTGGCGGTGGACTGGACCCCCTTGAGCCAGATCGCGAGCGCGCCCTTCGATCCGCCGGCCTTGTACGCATCGAAGCCGTTGGCAATGAGGGCGGGCACGTCGGCACGGGCAACCGACAGGCACATGAGCCCGAGCAGAAGCAGTCTTGTGAGTGTTTTCATCGTTGGGGGTTCCAGGGGAGGTCGACGCAGAGGATGACGAGGCCGCGGGCCCAAAGGGTGCGCGCCAGGCGCCGTCCGCTAGGCCCGCCCGCCCTTGAGCACGCTCTCGACGGCAAGCGCGAGGTCGGCCGTCTCGTACGGCTTGGAGACCATTCCGCGGAACCCGTAGGCCTGGTAGTTGGACAGCACGGTGTCGTTGGAGTAGCCGCTCGAGACGATGGCCTTCACCTCGGGGTCCAGCTTGAGGAGCTGCTCCAGGGCCTTGCCCCCGCCCATGCCCCCGGGGATCGTCAGGTCGAGGATCACCGCGGAGTAAGGTCGCCCGGCGCGCATGGCCTCGCCGTATTCGCGGACAGCCTCCGCCCCGTCGCTCGCGACCGTCACATCGTAGCCGATGCGGCGCAGGATCGAGCCTCCCAGCTGCTGGATCGCCTGCTCGTCATCCATGAAGAGTATGCGCGGCCTCGCCTCGCCGGCGCCCATGGGCGCCCGGCTCCCGATGTCGCCGCCTCCGGCCGAGGCCCCGTGCGCGGCGGGCAGCCAGACGCGGAAGGTCGTCCCCTGCCCCGGCGTTGACTCGGTGGAGATGTGCCCGAGGTGCTTCTTCACGATCGAGTGGACGGTGGCGAGGCCCAGGCCGCTTCCGTGCTTCTTGGTCGTGAAATACGGGTCAAAGATCCTCCCCAGGTTCTCCGGCGGGATGCCGCAGCCGTGGTCGGTGAACGCGATCTGCAGGTAGTCGCCGGGCGCCAGCACCTGGGAAAGCTCGGCCCCGACCGTCTCGTTCCTCATCGAGATGTCGATCACGCCCCCCTCGGGCATCGCCTGCATCGCGTTGATCACGATGTTCTGCACGACCTGGGCGATCTGCCCCTTGTCGACGTTCGCGGGCCAAAGCCCCCTCGGGATGTCGAACTCGCACCGGACCCTGGAGCCGCGCAGCGCGAACTGGGCGACCTCGCGCACCACGTCCGGCAGCAGCACGGCCGTCTGGATCGGAGCGCCGCCCTTTGCGAAGGTGAGCAGCTGCTGCGTCAGGTCCTTCGCGCGCGCCGCGGCCTTCTCCGCGTCGCGCAGCGAGCTCTCGGACTCGGGCTCCATCTTCGTGTCGAGGCGCGCGAGTGAGAGGTTGCCCATGACGACCGTCAGCAGGTTGTTGAAGTCGTGCGCGATGCCCCCGGCCAGAAGACCGAGCGACTCGAGCCTGCCCGCGCGCTGCAGCTCCGCCTCGAGCCTGGATTCGCGCTTCACCTGCTCGCGGATCTGCTCGGTCTGCTCGCTAACCTGTCGGCGCAGCGCCGCCACCCACGCGATGAACAGGAGGATCCCCAGCGCAAGCGCCCCGGCAAGGGTGAGGATCCGCCCGCGCGTCAGCCACGACGGCCTCTGGAGGACCGCGATGTCCTCCGGTCCCCGCAGGTTGAGCTGGTGGGCGGACGGCCTGCCGTACCCGTCGAACTTCACCGTGTAGACGCCCGTGAGCGACAGGAGGCTGCCGCTCGTGAGGTCCGGGGGCATGCCGCGCGCGGCGGCCTGGTCGAGGAATGCCTCGAAAATGGCCTTGCCGCACTGCAGGGTCAGTCGGAACTGGTCGCCGGTCGTCGAGGAGGCGATCAGGCGGCCTTCAATGCTGACCAGGTGCCCGTCGTCGTCGGGCGACGGGGTGTCGCCCACTGCGACGCGGCGCGGGCTGGGCTGGTCGCCGTGCCCGGACTTTCTGTAGATGGCCTCGCGCAGCGTGACGTGCGCGCCCTGCCGCCCGAGAAGTCCGACGACCTCTATCCGGTCGCCGGGCACCAGGGGCTCCTCCCCTTGGGAGAAGACCAGCAGGGTCTCGCCCGAGTTCTCGATCTGGATGAAGCGTCCCGGGGAATAGTTCAGGACGACGCCCGAGACCAGCAGGAGCCGGTTGAACGACTGCGCGGAATCGTACTGGCCCAGGCTCGCGATCGAGCGGGCGGTCACGCCGAACGGGTCCTTCGGCCGCGCCTCCACGACCTGGACGTAGTCGGCGGAAGGCGTCCAGAGCTTGATGCCGATCAGCTTGCGCTCCTCGTTCGTTTCTGCCGTGCACACCCCGCGCACGACGACCACGGAGCCGACGAGCCCGGAGACGTCCTCGCCGGGCGGCAGGACCGCGACAAAGTCTCCCGAGCTCGTCACGAGCTCCATGTAGTTCCACCCGCCCCGAGGGCGGACCCTGCGGAGGTAGCCGCCCATCTCGACCCACTTGGCCTCCTCCGCCCCCGTGAGCGCGTGCTCGAGCGTGACGGGGCTGGCGACCGGCAGGACCAGGTCGCTGACCTTGTCGAACCTTGAGGCGACGACCACCGGGGCAAACCGGCCCTCGCCGGTGACGCCGTGCACCTCGATCTTGGTTCCGGGCCCGCTGATTTTGGAGCTGGAGCTTCCTCGCATGACGCAGACGCCGCCGCTCGAGTCCTGCAGGAAGAAGAACGGGGCGTCCTTTCGCGACCAGGTCACGACCCCGGTCAGCCAGACGGGGCGCCCCTCTTTTGCATTCTCCTGCCCAAGCTCGATCACCTGCGCCGCAAGGCGCAGCGTCGCGTCAGGGGTGGCGGCCGGGCCTGAATTGGGAGCCGCCTGGATCCGGAAGAGCCCGTCGGTCAGCAGCAGCTGGGCGCCCGTGACCAGAGGATAGCCGACGGCCTCGACGCTCTCGTCGTCCGGGCAGGCGCGAAGCTGGCCGGTCATGACATCCACCTGGCCGCTGGCGTCGCGTATCCTCAGCCAGTGCCCGGGTTCCTGTCCCTTTGCCGTGCCCAAAACATGCACGAGGTGGCCCCGCGGCTGGCGCGGAAGCGAATCGATGGGCACCACGGGCAGCTTGAACCGGGGATCGTCATCCTGCCGGTTGAGGACCGTCAGGCGATCCATCCCGGGCACGAGGATCTCGAAGGAGGACACCTTGCCGTCCGGCCCCATCTTCGGGTTGTAGATCCCCTCGATGCGCACGGTGGCGTCCGCCAGGTCCGGAATCGGTGCGTCCGGGGCGATCAGAATCCATGCGATCGCCGTTCCGCCCTCGATGGACAAGGTGACCCGCAGGTGATGGGCGTCCATACGGCTGTAGCGGTCGACGAAACCCTCGGCCGTGATGTACTTGTTCAGCAGTTCGCCCGCCTCCGCAAACCTCCCGGCGCTGGACTTGGGCACCGGAGCCGAGGCGCCCACCAGGGTGATCGTCGCGTGGTCGAACGAGATGTCCGCGCCGGGGGGCACAAACAGGCCCTCCGCCACGAGGTGCTGGCCGGCCTTGAACGGAAAGGTGAGCTTCGCGGACGGCACGTAGGCGCCGTCGCCGTGGGCGTCCTGGACGAAAAGGATCTTCCAGACGCTGTCGTAGTAGGTGACGTCGCACTCGATGCGAAAGGCGCACGGCCGTGCCTTCTGCTCGGGCGGCGTGTCCCAGTATTGCTGGATGGAGGTGATGACGGGGCCCGATGCCACGGGGACCTCCGCCGCGCGGTCCTGAGCCAGCGCCTGCCCGAATGGCAGGGCCCATGCGGCGACGAGAGCCGCCGCGCGAAGAACGGAGCCGGCTTTGGGGATGTGGGAGAGAACGGGTTGGGGCATCGTCGCGGGCCCTTTTTTTGCCCGAGCCCCCGGGCATTACCTTATATGTCCCTGCCATCGGCAAAACCAGCGCCTAATTCAGCGGAACGGCCCCTTTTTTGGCCCCCGTTAGCAATTGTACCTATGCGCAAGCGCCGGGTTCCGTTCACCTTGCGGCCCGGGCCGGGCGGCCTCCCCGGGCTCCCAAGGGCGATCACGCCTCGCTGCTTGCGGATGCGCGATGCGGCGCCTATCCTCCAAGTCCTCGGCGACGATGAACGACTACCTACCCCAGGAGGACCACCAGCCGGTCACGTGGCTGCGCGGACATCCGATCTACGCGGCCCACCTCGTGGTGCTCGGCTTCGTCGTGTCGATGCTCGCCACGACGGCGCTCATGTACTTCAAGGCGGCATATTTCTGGGGCTGGCTGCCGTTCTCGAGCGCGGAGGTTCTCAAGGGACAGGCGTGGCGCATCGCCACCTACGGCCTGGTCAACCAGCCCAGCCTGTGGTTCGCCATCGACATGGCCATGATAGCGCTATTCGGCCGCGAGCTGGAAAGGATCTTCGGGCGAGGCAAGTTCCTGCTCCTCTACGCCTGCATCTACTTCATTCCACCGCTCCTGTTCACCCTCCTGGGCCGGTGGTTTGACACGCTGTTCATGGGGGAGACGGGCGCCTTCGCCCTCTTCGTCGCCTACGCGACGCTCTACCCGGACGCCGTGATGATCTTTGGCGTCCTCGCGAAATGGGCCGCCGCGGTGCTGGTCGCCATCTACTCGCTGATGGCCATCGCCGACCACGACTGGAAGTCGGGCGTGTCGCTCTGGGTGACCACCGGCATCGCATTCCTGTTCGTGCGCCACGAGAGGGGACTCCTCGCCCTGCCCCGGGTGCGCCTGCCCTGGGGACGCCCGAAGTTCAGGGTGATCCAGGGGTCGAAGGACGGCGACGGGGCCGCCGCAAGGCCCACTCCTGCCGGCCCCATGGCGGAGGTCGACGCGCTTCTCGACAAGATCGCCCGCTCGGGGCTGTCCAGCCTCACGAGCAAGGAGCGGGCGACGCTCGACTCGGCCCGCGAGGCGCTCATGAAGCGGGAGTCGGGCCGCTAGGGACGCCGCCCCGTCACCCGCGGGCGACGAAGAGCACCTCGACGACGTCCCGCACGAACTGCTCGTCCGAGACGCCCTCCGACAGCTCTCCGGGAATCCGGGTGACCGATCGAAAATACCCGGCGAGCTCGGCAAAGAGCCTCACCCGGGCGCCCGCGTCCAGTTCGCCCCTGCGGGCTAGCGCCTGAAGGGCAACCCGCGCCGCATCGGGGCTGACCGCCTGGCGCAGCCGGGCGACCACGGGGAGCTGGCCGCGCAGCGAGTTGTACTTCTCTCCGCGCAGGAGGGACGGGTCCGCCGGGGGCTCCACGGGCTCGCGGATCACGATCGTTCCCGCGGCCATGTCGCCGAGGCGCTGCCCGAGGCGGCTGGCCAGCGCGGCGGCGCCGCCCACCATGTAGGCGAGCGGCAGCGCGTCCACGACGCGCAGCAGGTTGCGCATCGCAATCTGGCTGAAGGCGAGCCTCCGGCCCTCCCGGTCCACGACGCGAAGGCGGAGCACCCGCTTCCCGAGGGTCTGCCCCCTCCATTTCCATTCGGCCGCGATCCGGTAGCCCTGCGAGAGGATGAAGAACAGAAGCGTGCCCACGAGTCCGGCGATGTCCGCGCTGAGCGGCTCGATCAGCCGCAGGAAGATCTCGACCACCGACCAGGCTGCGGCGACGACGGACCAGTCGATCACCATCGCGGCCAGGCGCGTCACGGGGCTGGCGAGATGGAAGACGAACGACACCCCCTCGGGCGTGCGCACGCGCAGGACGTTGACGCGCTCGGCGCTCATGCCCCGGCCCCCTTCTCAGGCCCCCCGCCCGAAAACGCCAGGTAGAGCGCCAGCGCGGCGAACACCGCCGCGCCGAAGGCGATCTTCACGGCATAGGGCAGCACCGGCTCGTGGTACTGCGAGAAGAACGCCTCCACCGTCCCCGCCCATACCAGCATGAGCGCCGCGCCAAAGCACAGCGTCACCACGTCGGGCGCAGCCGCGCGCAGCCGCGCGGCCAGCCTCCTGCGCTGGCCGCGGCCGAGGATCGCCGCGGCGAGGACAAAGCCGGCCTGGCCGCCGACGAGGATGGCGGGAATCTCCACGACCCCATGGGGCATGAGCCATCCCAGCAGGAAGCTCGTCTGGCCCGCCGACACGTAGTCGACGGCGAGCGCGCCGACCATGACGCCATTGTAGAACATGAGGACGCCCGTGCCTATCCCGCAGGTCATCCCCAGCGCCATCGCCGCCAGCGTCACCTGGGTGTTATGGGTGATCAGCGCTCCCGAGAAGCGCGCCTTGCGGTCGGCGAGCCTTCTGCCCTGGTCCGCCTGCTCGCGGGCCACCCGCTCGGCCGGATCGTCCTGGAGATGGGGCATCGTGATGAGCACGCTCCTCGCGCCCGGGTCCCACGCGATCGCCGCACCCCCGAAGGCGGCACCCGCCGCCATCAGGGCCGCCGCGAACCAGAAGGCGCCCGCCCTCCTCCTCCACGTGCGCGGAAGGGTGCGGGCCAGCCACGCCCAAAGCCTGAAGCGCCCGGCCTCGACGGGCGCGCCGTGGATCTCCGTGTAGCCCCGGGCGACGACGCTCTCGAGGTACCGGCGCACGTCGGGCTCGGCCGTGAAGGTGGCGAGACGGGCCAGGTCCGCGGCCGCGCGCTGGTAGAGCCCCTCGAGCTCCCTGGCCTCGGCGAGATCCAGCCTGCGCCAGGGATCGTCGGCAATCCGCGCCAGCATCCCGTCCAGGCGCTCCCAGCGCGGCCGCTCAAGGGCGATGAAGCGCTCGAGGTTGACGATCACAGCGCCTGCCTCCGCTTCACGCGCATATACTGGCCCACGAGCTCGGTCGCCATCGTGTCCGGCTGGAGCAGGCCCGACGAGACGCCCATCGGCTTCAGCCGCTGCGCCAGGCTCCTGAGCTCGCTCCAGCGCATGTGGCCGGCGAGCCGCCGGTAGATGTCGCGCTCCGTGGCGACGGCCTCGCCGTCGAACAGCGGGACCACGTCCGGCGCGCGCATCTGGCCCACGAACACCAGGTGCCGGCGCGAGAGCACGTGCACGTTCCGCGCGAAATCCTCCCCGAGGAGTGGGTCCGTGAGGTCCGTTAGGAAGAAGATCAGGGAGCGCCGGCGCAGGTGGGTGCACAGGTGGCGCACAATCTCCGCCATGTCGGGTGTGCGCTCGGACGCCTCGAGGGTGAGCGCCGCCTCCCGGCACGCGGCGTAGTGGGCGAGGCTGTGGCCTGCCCGCAGGAATACCCTCACGCGGTCGTCGTGCGCGACGAGGCCGAAGCGGTCGCCCTGCCTCTCGGCCGCCCGCATCAGCACGAGCGCCGCAGCAAGGTACGTCTCCAGCGCCGTCTGCGAGTCGCCGCCCGCGACCACCGTCCGTCGGCTCAGCCTCGAGTGGTCGATGACGACGTAGAGCTCCTGCGTGCGCTCGACCTGGAACACCTTGGTGATGGGCCGGCCCCTCTTGGCGGTGGCCTTCCAGTGGATCTCGTCGAAGCTGTCGCCGGAGAGGTAGTCGCGCAGCTTCTCGAACTCGCGCCCGCGCCCCACGGTGCGCTGGACCCTGACGCCCCCCCTCCCCCGGGAAAGCATGAGCGCCGTGAGCTTTCCTCCGACGGCGAACAGGTTGGGATAGACCCGCAGCTCGCAGCGGAGCTCCTGGCGCGTGCGCAGGCTCCACAACCCGAACGGCGATGCGGATTCCATGCACGCCTGGGCCGAGCGGAAGCGCCCGCGGCGCCGCGGGGTGCAGACCCAGTCGAAGCTGGCCCGCTGCGCCCCTTCGGGCAGGTCGACCCGCAGCTCCTCGTCTCGCGGGGCGAACGCGTCCGGCAGCGCGAGCGCGAACCGCACGCGACGCGCCCTTCCTCCCGGGTTGGCGACCGTGAGCCTGATCGCGCCCTCCCGGCCCTTGGTGAACCGCGCGACCGGGGGAGCCGAGACGCCGGCCGGCCGCGCCATGGCCAGGCTGGCCGCCAGGTCGCCGAGCGCCGCCAGCACCACCGCGGAGAGCCCGAGCAGCCATGCGGGCTGGAGCTCGGGAAGCGGCCCGGCGGCGACGGCCAGCATCGCGGCCGCGAACACCAGCCAGAGCAGGCGCTGTGCAGGAACCACGCTCATCGCGGCACGGCGACCTGCTCCAGGATTCGCGCCACGACCTCCTCGATCGTCAGGCCCTCGATCTCGAACTCCGGCCGCAGGACGAGGCGGTGCTCGAGGACGGGGCCGGCGAGCCCGCGGGCGTCGTCCGGCGTCACGAAGTCGCGGCCGGAGAGCGCCGCGCGGGCCCTGCAGCCGAGGAGGAGCGCCTGCGTCGCGCGGGGGCCCGCGCCGATGAGCACGCTCTCATGCTCCCGGGTCGCGCGCACAAGGTCCACGACGTACGCCACGATCTCGTCGCGCATGAGCACCTGGTCCAGGCCCCCCCGCAGCGACGAGAGCCCCCCCGCGCCCAGGACCGAGCGCACCGCGCCGCTTGAGAGCACCCGCTCCGGGCTGTCGGGGCCCAGCGTGCGCCTTGCCAGCGACAGCTCGTCGTCCCGCGCCGGCGGCCCCATCTTTATCTTCACCATGAACCGGTCCTTCTGCGCCTCCGGGAGCGGGTAGGTGCCCTCCGAGTCGGCCGGGTTCTGGGTGGCGAAGACCGTGAAGTTCTCGTCC
>CAYNLL010000040.1:0-2720 GCA_964398015.1 uncultured Opitutaceae bacterium
CATCGAGGACTCCGCGGCGCAGTGCTGGCGGCAGATGGCGAAGCATTTCGCGGGCGAGGGCCCGTACCTCCGTTTTGAGATCCTCAACGAGCCGGTGGCAGCAGATAACGCGCAGCTCAATCCGGTCATGCACCGCATGCTTGCGACCATCCGCGAGAGCAATCCGACGCGCATTGTGTACGTGACCTCCAACAAGTGGAGCAGCTTCCACACCGTGGGTGACGTCGTCCTGCCGGACGATCCGAACATCGCCCTGACGATACACTTCTACGAGCCCATCGTCTTCACCCACCAGCGCGCGCCCTGGGTCGGGTTCACCAACTCCCTTCCCCCGGTCACTTTCCCCGGCACGGTGCCGGATGTCACGGGGTACACGCTTCCCAGCTACCACCAAAAGCTGCGCGCCGGCGAGCCGATAACCGAGGCGCAGATTCAGGCCACCTTTGCAAGCGTGTCGGCCTGGCTCGCTGTCCACGCGCCGAAGATCGAGGTGTATGTCGGCGAGTTCGGGGTCTATTCTGCCGCGGATGCGGAATCGAAGCGGCGCTGGATCCACGTGGTGAGCTCGGCGGCCGAGAGCCGGGGATGGGGATGGGCGGTGTGGGACTACAATGACAGCTTCGGCGTCCGCGGGCGCGATGGCGCCGGCACCCCGATCCTCGAGGGTCTCTTCCCGAAGCCATAGCCCTGCAGGCACTTGGGCAGGCGTGGTCCCGACGTCCGAACGCGATGGGCAAGACGCGGCCCTCCCCGCATGGGGAAATGCCCGGGGCCGCTTGCTTTGGCGGGGCAAGCGGGCACCTTCCCGTTGAGAATGGAGCCGTGCCCCATCGCGGTAATGCACCGGACCCGTGCGGCGCGCGCCTTGCGCGCCGCCGTGGCGCTCGCCGGCTTCGGGCTTGTCGCGCTTGCCCGTGCGTCCGAGGGCGGCGAGAGCGTCACGGCGGTGGCCTCCCGGGTCAGCCGCGACTATGTCAGGACGAAGGCGGCCGACGGCTCGTTCGCGCCCGAGGAGTACGCCTTCGGCAAGGGAGGCCATTATCCGGGGCCCTTCCCCGACGACTCGATCGACAAGCTGGATTTCCTCGACGTCGCGCGCGCAATCGCGGGTCCTCTCGCGCGGCAGAACTATGTCCCTTCAAGGGATCCCAGGAGGACGCGCCTGCTGATCATGGTCTACTGGGGGACCACCTGGGTGTCGCCCACGGGGGTGGAGAACAACGGATATCAGCTTTACCAGAGTGCCGCGGCGGCAAATCCAGGGTCGCTCAGGCCGGGTCAAAGCAACAGCGAGGCCGACGAGGCCTTCGCGCTCATGGACGCCGAGAACAAGGAACGGGACCACCTCGACTTCTCAAACGCGAACCTGCTCGGCTACAACACGGACGCCGGGGCGGTGATCGGCACCGAATACGGGGACGCGATCAAGCGCTCGGCCCTGAGGGGCCGACGGGAGGCCCTCGTCTCGGAAATCGAGCAGAACCGCTATTTCGTGGTGTTGATGGCCTATGACTTCCAGCTGATGTGGAGGCAGAAGAAGCACAAGCTCCTGTGGGACGCGCGGTTCAGCATCGACCAGCGCCATACCGACTTTGCGAAGGCCCTGCCGGCGATGGCGATGTATGCTTCGGCCTACTTCGGACAGGACAGCGACGGGCTGGTCCGCCACCCGATCCCCGAGGGTCATGTCAACGTGGGGGAGCCGACGCTCATCGAGTTGCTGTTTCCGGCAAAGAAATGAGGCGCGGCCGGGGCGCGAAGGGGATCCGGCTACCGCCCCAGGGGCTTGTCGCTGTTCTGGAAGCGCAAGGGGAACGGCAGGTCGTCGGGGACCTCGGCTGGAGCGCCCAGCTGGATGAGGCGGATGGAGACGTCGGCCGTTCGCAGCAGGTCGCGCTCCCGGGGCGTGTGGCACTCGTACTGGAACGGGAGGTACGTGAGCGCATGCTCGACACGCAGCAGGGTCCTGCCGCGGGGGAACCCGACATACGCCCTGATGGGGTAGAGCATCTGCGCGTTCACCAGGACCAGGTCGGGCCGGGAGACCCGCATGTCCAGCGGCGCGTAGAGCGAGCCGGAAATGCTCAGGCTGTGCTTGGGGTTGCCGAATTCTCGAAGGACCTGGATCTCGACCTCCCGGGGGAAAAGGCGCGTGAAATGCGGTGAGAACATGATGAGGGCCGACAACACCAGTGCCGCGGCCACCGCCGACCTCAACAGGACGCGCCCCTCGACCAGGCGCCGCAGGGCCCAGCCTCCCGCGAGGCAGAACAAGGGGACCATGGGCAGGACGGTCCTGGCGTAGACCACGAATTTCTCAAGGACCACCGAGAACACGACCAGGAACGCGTAGATCGCGCCGAGCGTGATCAGCCACGCCTTGATGCGGGACTCAACGGGCCGGCGCTCCCTCCACGCCGCCACCAGGCCGCACGCGATGCAGGCGGCGACGGCCGCTCCGAGCACTCCCTCCGAATGCCAGAGGAACTCCCACGGAAGGGACCAGCCCTCCGCGAAGAGCCCGGCCGTCGCGGTCCCGCTGAAGGCCACCATGGTCTTCAGGTAGAACGCCCCGCCGGCCCATGTTCCGATGATGACGGGCGTCCCCAGGCCTCCCGCCAGGCCCGCCCCAAGGACGGCCGCAAGGCGCACCACGCCGGGCTCGGCGCGCCAGCGCCAGAGGAACACCAGCGGCACGACCAGGGGCAGGAACCAGTAGC
>CAYNLL010000040.1:2730-12696 GCA_964398015.1 uncultured Opitutaceae bacterium
GCAAGGAACCCGCAGAGCAGGGCGCGCGGCGCGGTGGGCGCCCCGAGCCCGGCCACCAGGGCGGCAAGCGCGGCGCACAGCGCGCACTCAAACGGCAGGAGGTGGCGCGCGTAGTAGAAGACCGTGTTCGAGGCCGCCATCAGCAGCGTTGCCCAGAGGGCCTCCTCCCGGTCGGCCCCAACGGCCCTGGCAAGCCCGTAGACAAGAGCGATCGCCAGGGTCGAAAACAGCGAAAGCACGCACGCCCCGAGCTTGACGGTGTACAGGGCGTATTCGGGGTGGTGGCCCCAGTCCCCGTACGGCGTCGCCTGCGCGAGCAGGTGCTGGGCCCCGGTCGCCACCGCGCCAACGATCGTGAAGAGCGAATGCTCCGGCCACCTCAGGATCTCCCGCGCCGCGCCCCAATCTCGCCGCGAAAGCGCCTGGTAGAGGCGGACGCAGCGGTCGAAGCGGTTCTCGTCTCCGAAGAAGTACTGGCCCCCCTGGGCGCAAAGGAACACCCGAAGGCCCGCCGAGACGCCGAGGATCGACAGCAGGATCGGCCTGGAGTGTCGGTCCGTGGGCATCACCGGCACGCCGCACCCGGGGATCGTCTTCGGGGTCTTCGCGTCATGTCCGAGGGCATCCAAGCGGCGGCGAGGGGCCGCATCAACGCGTTAGTGGCCGAAAACAGCGTTCGGCAAAACCTTGCCCCCGGGGCGCACAGGCTTTGCGCTGGTGAACCCCCGATTCCCATGGCCAACGTACCCGGTCTCCGCAGCCCGTATTCCAAGGTGGGCAGGCTCGTCTATTTTGGGCGGATGCTCGACAAGATACGCCTCCACGCCCGGGGGCAGCTGCCGCCCGCGTACCATGCCAACCTCGGCGACAGCAAGCCGGGGATGTTTGACACGCGCTGCTGCACCTTTTTGAGGGTAACTTTCGCCGAAATCACGCGGCGCACCCTCGAGGGGGGAGGCGACGAGGATGTGCTCGAGTGGGCCGAGGGGAAGGGAGGGCGCAGAACGGACGAGGAGTGCCTCATCTGGAACGCGTTCCTCATGAAACGCGGCTGGCGCGACCACGCCGACAATGTGCAGCACCTGCGCCGCCTGGCCGAGAAGGAGGGGCTCTCGGGCAAGGGGATCGAGACCCACTTTGATTTCATCGATTTTGACGAGGGCCGCGACCCGGTGACGCCGAGGCTCTGGGAAAAGGTGTAGCCGTCCAGCGGTTACGCGGCGCACCCGCCCGTCCCGGGCGGACTCAGGTCCTCTCGTTCATCCTGCGCAGCCGCTCGGCCATGATGGCCATCAGCTGCAGCGAGAAGAACGGGGTCTGCTGCACGAGGAACTCGAAGCGCTTGCGGTCGATGCGCACAAGCGCGGCCTCATCCCTCACGGTTGCCGACGCGACCCGGGGCCGGTCCTCGACGAGCGCCATCTCGCCGAACACGCCTCCCGCGTCCACGACCTCAAGAAGCTTGCCGCCGATCGTGATCTCCACGGAGCCCTTGACGACGGCGTACATGTGGTCCCCGAGGTCGCCCTCGCGAAACACCACCTTGCCGGCGGGATGGGCCTCCGCGCGGGGATCATTCTCAAATAGGCGTATCTTCACCTCGGGGCATCCTTGTCATCCCATGGGGATTGACAACACCGCATTCGCCGCGGGGCAGCCGGGAGCCCCCCTCCGGCGCGCACGCGCGCTACCACGAGATACCGATGCCGACCACGAAGGGGATGTAAAAGACCGTGCCCGCAAAGAGGTGGAAGTTCCCCACGGGGACCTCGTGGAGCCCGACGCCCAGCCGCGTCATCGTCGCGGCCGTGCGCGCCTCCGCCTGCGCCTCGACGATATCGGCGTGAAGCTTCTCCATCCGCACGTTCTCGCGCACCGTGTAGGGCGCCATGCTCACGATGTCCGGGCCCGCAGCGTCGGGAGCCGCGGGCGCCGCCGCCCCCTGGGCCAGGATCGGGGAGGCCTCCGCGGGCTCCGCCTGCCGGGGGATGAACCTAAACCCGGAGAGGATCTCGCGACGGATGTCCGTGGGCGGGGCGGGACTGCCGGGATCCGGCGGGGATCCCAGGGCCCCCGGCGACGCGCCCAGCAGGAGGAGCGCAGCGACACACGCCCTGCAAGCGGGACGGCCCGTGGGCGCGCGCCCGGCGGTGGGCGGGGTGCCTCTCCACCCTAGGGGCACGGCGTCCATTTTCCCTGGAACGGCTTCACCCACTGTGGGTCACGGCGCGGCGGCCCTTGTTCCCATGTCCGGCTGCCGGATCCGGCTCCACCTGGGTGCGTCGCCCGGGGACGCCGCCGGGTCCGCCTCAGGCGGACTTCGACGTGTAGAGCGCCACTAGGGCGGCCCCGATCGCCTGGGAGAGTTCGCCCAGCTCGGAGGCGGCGAACTTGATGGTGGCCCGCTGGGCGGGCCAGAGGTACGGCATCGCCGCCTCGCGCAGGACGTTGATGTAGCGCTCGCGGAACTGGGGCGTCGTGGACTCGTGGTCCATGAGCCCCCCGCCCACGACCACGAACCCCGGATCGAGGGCGAGGCAGAGGGAGGCGGCGTGGAGCCCCAGCGCCCGCGCCTGGAAATCGAAGATCTCGGAAGCGAGCGGGTCGTTTTTCTGCGCGAGCCCGCGCAGCGCCATGGCCTTTTCCTTCCCGGAGAGGGTGGTCTTCGCAAGCTCGTGCCCGGGGTGCCGCTTGAGGAGCTCGTCGAGGAGGAGGGGAAGGCCTGATAGCGTCGTGTAGGCCTCGATGCAGCCCCACGTTCGGCCGCAGCCGCAGGGGAAGGGTCTCATCCCGAGGAGGTGCAGGGGGGCAGGCATGTGGGCGGCCTCCATGCCGGCAAGGGTTTCGCCGTCCAGGGGAAGCCCGTTGGGGTCGATGTAGGCGCACCCGAGACCCGAACCCGGGGCCAGGAGGAGGACCGAGGCCTTCTTTCCCGCGCGCACGAGCTTCGCCTCGGCGACGCCGCCGAACTTGCCGTCGTTGCCCACAGCCAGGGGGATCGCCCGGCCTGCGGCGTCGGCGAGCGCCCTGCTGTATTCCTCGTGGAAATTCCAACCGTCAAAGCTTGCGGGCAGGTTGGCCGCGCGGCCAAGGACCCCGTAGCGCTGGTACGGTCCGGGAATGGCAAGGCCGACGCCGCGCACCTGGTCCCAGGTCAGCTTGTTCTGGGCGAGGAAACCCACCACGCCCTGGACCCAACCCTTGACGACGGCGCTCGTGCCCAGCTGGGAGTTCGTGGAACTCTGCAGCAGCTTCATCGAAACCATCGAGCCGTCGGCCCAGACTCCGCCGGTCTTCGATGTCGTTGCGCCGCTGTCGGAACCGATGAAAACGTCCTTGTTTAAACTCATTCGGGGGTACCCGGAATCACAACGACCGGCGCAACAACTGCAAGTCCGCAAGGTCAAAACCTTCAAATGGGGGAAACGATTGCTACCGCGCCTGTCCTGGGCCCCACTCGTACCGGCATGATGGCGCTCCCGGTCCCCCCTAGGTTCGACCTCACGGTGCGGATAGGCTGCAGCCTGGTCTACGAGACCACGGGCTCGGCCACCCTGCTGCTCAACGTGAAGCCGAGGCCGGACCGCAGCCACCTCGTCCTCGCCGAGGCGCTCACGCTCGGGAACGACCTGCCGTCGGACGAGTTCACGGACAGCCACGGCAATCCGTTCATCCGGATGAACCTGGCGCCGGGCAGCAACCTGTTCAGGCACGACGCCATCGTCGCGGTGCCCTCCGGCGGCGACGAGCGTCCGCCCGCGGAGGCCCGCCCGCTCTCGCCGGGCGAGCTGCCGCCGGACCTCCTGCGCTACACTCTCCCTAGCCGTTACTGCGACTCGGACAAGCTCGTGAATTTCGCCTGGGAGAAGTTCGGCAGCGTGGAGCACGGGTGGCCGCGGGTCCAGGCGATCAGCCGATGGATCAACGACAACATCGAGTACCGGTACATGTCCGGCCGCGGGGACCTGTCGGCGTGGGACATCCTCCAGCGGGGCTACGGGGTGTGCCGCGACTTCGCCCACCTCGCGATCGCCCTGAACAGGACCTTCAACCTTCCCTCCCGCTACGTGACCGGGCACCTGCCGGACATCGGCTGCCCCGACCCGGAGGGCCACATGGACTTCCACGCCTACGCCGAGGTGTACCTAGGCGGCAGATGGTTCACGACGGACGCGCGGTTCCATGTGCCGCGGATCGGCCGCATCATGGTGTCGTGCGGGCTGGACGCCGTCGACGGGGCGTTCTCGACGATCTACGGGGGGGCGACGCTGACGTATTTCCAGGTCTGGGCCTACCAGGTCTCGCGGGGGACGGTGGGCGTCGGCGATCCGCTCGACCTTGCGGTGCGCCTCGACAACCGGTGGGAGGTCCAGGCGGACCCCAACGTCCGGCCGTAGGCTGCCGCCGCTGTCTCGGCTGGTGTGGGCGCGCGCCTTCGCCCAACCTCGGGCAACCCATGAACATAGTCTATGGTGTGTCCGGCGAGGGACTGGGGCATGTCTTCGAGGCGATCGAGATCATCGGCCGCCTGAAGAAGGACGGCCACGCGGTCAAGGTGCTCACCTACGGCGACCGCGCGGTCCGCTCGCTGCAGTCCTTTGCTCCCACCCGGATCGAGGGCATCCAGCTCTACTTCAACGAGCGGGGCCTGTCGCTGCCGGACACGGTAAGGAGGAACCTGCGCTGCATCCCGTTCCACATCAGGAACTGGCCGCGCCTCAGGCGGGAGCTCGAGGGCTTCCAGCCGGACGTCTTCATCACCGCCTACGAGCCCTTCACCACCTTCGCCTCCCACATGTTGCGAAGGCCGCTCATCAGCATGGACAACCAGAACGAGCTGCTGCACGTCAGGGGCCATGCGGGCCCGCGCACCTTTGCGTTCGGGCTCGCGAAGCTCGCGACGCGGATTTGCACGCACGGGGCGGCGCACTACATCGTCAAGTCGTTCGACAAGACGCCGCGGGGCGCGGGCAACGTCCATTTCGTCTACCCGATCATCCAGAATGAGATCAGGGCCGTGCAGCCGGTCTCAGGCCGGCATGTGCTCGTGTACCTGACCAAGCCCAACCCAGGGCTCATCGAGGTCATGAAGACGATCGACGAGGAGTTCATCGTCTACTGCAACAACCGCGTGGGCGCAGAGGCGAACATCACGTACCGGGCCCAGGGAGCGGGCTACGTGGGCGACCTCGGGGGGTGCAAGGCGATCATCGGCACCACGGGATTCTCCCTGATCGCCGACTCGATCTTCCTCAGGAAGCCTTACTATGGCGTGCCCCTGAAGGGCCAGTTCGAGCAGACCTACAACGCCCTCTTCGTGCGGCGGTCAGGTTTCGGCGACTTTTCCGAGAACCCCTCGCGCGGCGACATCAAGGCGTTTCTCGACAACCTGGATGCCTACCGCGACCGCCTTGCGGGCTACAAGAGCGACCCGGCGGAGCAGGAGGAGACGTTGATTGAGCTCCTGGCCCTCACCCGGCCGGCGTCCGTTCCGGCCGCGTTCACAGGCTCTTGCCCCTGAGGCGCAGGAGCACGAGGCGGTAGAGGTTCATGCAGGCGAGGAAGAGGGAGAAGGCGACGACCTGCCCGACGATCACGGAGTGGCCCACCTGCTCGCCCTGGTTGAGAAGGTAGTGCGAGGTGAGGTAGATCGAGGGATCGTAGACCAGGAAGCCCAGTGCGACCGCCACCGGCGTGAAGTAGCCGATGTCGCTCATGAGGACCCTCGCGTCGAACCGCTTTTCGCGGACGGCGTCATAGACCCTGGCGGCGAGCCAGAAGAGCGCGCCGCCCGCGAGCGTGCCCCCCACGGCCGCCCACGAGATCGCCTCGGAGCTGTGGGTGAATTTCGAGGCTGCGAGGGCCGCCGGATTCGCCATCAGCAGCGCCCCGCATTCGCCGAAAAGGATCTCGCGGTTAAAGTCCAGCGTGGATTGTCGCATGTCGTCGGGTGGGGGCTGCGCCGTCGCGTTTCACGCCGCATTTCCAGCGGGCCTCCGGGGCAAGCGCAAGCATACCGCCTTCCGTCATTCGCCGACCACGTAGTGGCAGCCCTTGCTCACCGGGTTGAGGGCCGCGGCATGCACGACAAGAAGGGCGGTCTGGACCGCGTTGCGCAGCTCAATCAGGTCGCCGGTCAGCCCGTATCCCCGGTAGAAGCTCTGGATTTCCTCCCTCAGCTCCAAGAGGATCCGGCGCGCCCGGGTGAGGCGCTTGGGCGAGCGCACAATCCCGGCGTAGTTCCACATCGTGTGCTGGATCTGGAGCATGTCCTGCCGGACGAGCACTGGGTCGGCCCTGGTGGAGGGGCCCTCCCAGGGCCTCGGTGCCGGAAGGCGGAAGCCCCCTCGGCCGATGTCCTCGGCGTCCGCGCGGGCGGTGGACGTGGCGCTCGTGAGACACTCAAGGAGCGAGGTGCTGGCCAGTCGGTTGGCGCCGTGCAGGCCCGTGCAGGCCGTCTCGCCCACCGCGTTGAGGTGCCGGATATTGGTCCTGCCGCGGAGGTCCGCGTGCACGCCTCCGCAGGCGAAGTGCGCGGCGGGCACGACCGGAATCGGCTCCCTGCCGATGTCCACGCCGTGGGAGAGGCAACGCTCGTAGAGGTTGGGGAAGCGGTCCTGCACGAAGCCGGGCGGCATCGCCGAAAGGTCGAGGTACGCGCACTCCTCGCCGCTCGCGTCGAGCTCGTGCCTGATCGACCGCGCCACGATGTCCCTCGGCGCGAGCGAGCCCTGGGGATGGGCCGCCTCCATGAAGGGCTTCCCCTTCGCGTTGACGAGGACGGCGCCCTCGCCGCGGAGCGCCTCCGTGACGAGGAAGTGCGGCGCATTCTTCTTGGCGAACACCGTCGGGTGGAACTGCACGTACTCGAGGTCGACCAGACGGGCGCCGACGCGGTACGCCATCGCGACGCCGTGGCCGACGCTCCCCGGTTGGTTCGTGGTGTAGAGATAGATCTGCCCGAGGCCGCCTGTGGCCAGCACGGTCTTCTTGGCGACGATCGCAACGGTCTCGCACCGGGAGGTGTCCAGCACGTACGCCCCGAAGCACGTGAGGGGCTGGTATTTGTCGGCGGGGTCGGGCGAGTTGTGCGAGAGGGTGAGCAGGTCGATCGACGCCCAGCCAGTGCGCCGGGTGATGAGCGGCGTCCGGTCCACGCGGGCCGCGACGGCCGAGAGGATTGCGTGGCCCGTCGCGTCCTTCGCATGGACGATGCGGCGCGCGCCGTGCCCCCCCTCCCGGGTGAAGTCCAGGCCGCCCTCGCCGTCGCGGTCGAAGCGGATGCCGAGCTCATCCATGAGCAGCGTCCGCACGAGCCCGGGCCCCTCGCGCACGAGCTGCTCGACGGCCTCGGGATTGGACATGTCGTCGCCTGCCCTCACGATGTCCCGCGCCAGCTCGCTCGCGTCCCCGGCCGTGTCGTAGATGATCCCGCCCTGCGCCAGGTCGCTGTTGGCCTCGAGGGGCTCTCCCAGGGACAGGAGCTCGCAGGAGAGGCCGAGCCTGGCCGCCTCCAGCGCATAGGCCGAGCCGGCGAGACCGGCCCCGATCACCAGGCAGTCTGTGGCGAGGATCCTCACGCGGCTTCAGGGCCTGCGCCGAAGGACCGTGAGGCTCAGGTCCGCGGCCGGTGCCGAGTGGGTGAGGGCGCCGATGCTGATGACATCGACCCCGGCGAGGACATATTCGGCCAGCGTCTCCAGGCGCACGCCCCCGGACACCTCCACCGCCGCCCTCCCGCCGACGAGCGCCACCGCCTCGCGGACCTGCGACGGGGACATGTTGTCGAGGAGCACGACGTCCACCCCCGCCCGGACGGCGGCGCCGGCCTCCCTCAGCGTCTTCGCCTCGACCTCGATCCTGCACAGGTGCGGCGCCGCCGCGCGGGCCCTCGCGACGGCCCTCGCGATGGAGCCGGCCGCCTCGATGTGGTTGTCCTTGATTAGGACGTGCTCGCCGAGCGAGCTCCTGTGGTTGAAGCAGCCGCCGCAGCGCACCGCGTACTTCTCAAGGGCGCGGAGCCCCGGCGTCGTCTTGCGCGTGTCGACCACCCGGACGCCGGTCCCCGCCGCCGCGCGTGCGAATCGGGCCGACAGCGTGGCGATGCCCGAGAGGCGCTGGAGGAAGTTGAGCGCCGTCCGCTCGGCCGTGAGGAGCGACGCCGTGGGTCCGGAGAGGTGCAGCACCCGCTGCCCCTTCCCGACGGCGTCGCCGTCGCGCGCCGAGGCCCTCACCCTGATCCCGGCGTCGACGCGCGCAAAGACCCGGGCCGCGACCTCAAGGCCGCAGACGACGAGGTCCTGTCCCGCCTCGATGACCGCGCGGGACGCGTGGCCCTCAGGGAAGAGGGCGCGGCTCGTCACGTCGCCGAGGCCGGCGTCCTCGTCCAGGGCGAGGTCGATGAGGTGGTCAGTTCTTGGATCCAAGGGCGAACATCCTCTCTATGCAGAGCGACGCGCGTTTGCGAAGATCTTCGTCGAGCGTCACGATTTGGTCGGTGCGCGGCGCCCGCAGGGCGTCCCTGATCTTCTCGAGCGAGTTGAGCTTCATGTAGGGACAGAGGCGGCAGCCGCCGATGAAGGTCTTCTCTGGCACCTCGACCTCGAGGCGGCCGACGAGGCCGCATTCCGTCAGCATGAGGAAGTACGGGGCGCGGGTCGCGCGGACGTAGTCCATCATCGCACCCGTGCTCCCGACGAAGTCGGCTGCTGACGCGACTTCGGGCGGGCACTCGGGATGGGCGACGATCCTCAGCCCCGGGAACTGGGCCCGGGCCTCGGCGACCTGCGCGGGCGTGAACTGGTCGTGGACCATGCACGTGCCGTCCGAGGAGACCAGCTCCTTCGCGACGCCGCGGCGCCTCAGCTCGGAGCGCAGGTTCTCGGCCATCAGGCGGTCCGGGACGAAGATCACCCGTGGCTCGGGCAGTGAGGCGACGATGTCGCACGCGTTGCCGGACGTGACGCAGACATCGGACTCGGCCTTCACCTCCGCCGTGCTGTTGATGTAGCAGACCACGGGGGAGCCGGGATAGAGGGCCTTCAGCCTGCGCACGTCCTCCCCGTTGATTGAGTCGGCAAGGGAGCACCCGGAGGCCCGGTCGGGCACGATCACGGTCGCCTCGGGCGACAGGATCTTGGCGGTCTCGGCCATGAACACGACCCCGGCGAACACGATGACCCTCGCCCGCGACTCCCGCGCCTTCAGGCTCAGGTAGTAGGAATCCCCCTTGAAGTCCGCGACGCCGTAGATCACCTCGGGCGCCACATACGAATGGGCGAGGATCACGGCCCCCTTCTCCCTCTTCAGCCGGTTGATCTCGAGGGTGAGGGGTGCCATCTCACGGCAGGACGCGTAGTTCCAGCTGCGGCCGCGGGGCTCGCACTCGACGTTCATGAGGGCCCTAAGCAGGCGCTCGGCTTCGTCGTCGATGGCGGTTGAGGTGGAAACCATGAAGGGCGAACCTAGCCGGGTGTCTCCCCAAGTAAAGGCCCGCCGGCTCATTGTAACCCGGAGGGGGAGCCCGTGCCGAATCCGCGGCGGCCTCAGGGCGCCTTCAGGCGGTCCCGTGGGCCGCGGCGGTGTACCGGATTTCCTTCGCAGCGATCTTTCCCGAGACGACGGTGAGGAACGGCTTCCCGTCGACCACTCCGACGGTGCCGTAGCCCGTCGCCGTGCAGATGAAGCTGCGAAAGTCGCCGACAACCTGGGGCTGAAGGTGGAGCACGCCCTCGACGGCGTCAAAACGGGCGCCGCTGAGCGCCTGAAGGAGTCCATAGGACGCCATCGCCCGCGCGTACCAGTGGCCCCACTCGTACTCGTCGAACGGGTTGCGAACGCGCCCGTCGTAGCGGGCGCGGCACGCGCGCACGATCTCGAGGCCCTCGCCGAGCAGGCCCATCGCGATCATGTGCGAGGCGGCCTGGTACTCGATGCCGGTCCACACCTCGTTGGCGTACACCATCG
>CAYNLL010000041.1:0-11746 GCA_964398015.1 uncultured Opitutaceae bacterium
AGACATTTCTTTGTAGCTGTTTGCTAACTCCAGTTAGCACGATGCCCCGGCGGGGAGGCCGGGGCATCGGCTACCGTCACCTGCCGAGTGAAACGGTGAGCTTATAAGCCTAATCTGTCGAGATCGTTTTGTCAGTGGCTTCGGCGGAATAGAAGCCTGCCGGCGCCGCCCGTGCGAAACAGCGCCGACAGAGCACATTCGCGGGTGGTGAGCTCGCGTCCTTGTAATGGGTGATCCCTCCTCGCACACGACGTCCGCAGACGGCGCAGGCGACCTTCGGGCCGCGCCAGTTGCGGTCCTTCCATCCCACCGTGAAAGGTGGGGCAGGAGGAAGCTCAGAGGCCGTAGGAGTCGAGCAAACTATCGAGGGCGGCGTGGATGGCCGACCGGGAGGCACGCGGCGCGGCCGGCACGGGGGCCTCAGGCCCAGGCTCAATCTCACTCTCGGTGGCGGGGGTGTCCACGACGACGGGGGCCGGTGGCTCCTCAGGCGGCCGGTAGTCGGACCCGAAATGGACGGTGTCCTCGGCGGCCGGGACTGTCTCCGTCGTCTCTTCGGGGGCTGTGTCAGTCATGACGGGCGTGCTCCTCAGACTTTTGGGGCGCTCACTGGCGCCGGGGACGATTTGGCCGCGCTCTTTTGGAAAAGGTTCTCCGCCAGGTGCGCCAGGGCAGCATAACCGAGGAGCACATAGCCGGTCTTGGTGCCTCCGGGCGTGCCGACGACACCGGCGGCGGCGAGGATGCCCCAGACGGCGGCAACTTGCTTATGGGTGATCTCCACCATCTCAGAGGCCCATGTTGCGAAAGCCTTTGGGATGGCGCTAAGGGAGGGCACGGTCGGGGTTGTCGTCATTTCTTGAGCCACCTTCTTATTCGGGTCCCGGCCGTCAGCAACAGGAGGCCGGCTACTGTAAGCACCTTGGCGGTCTTTTCGAGCTCGGGGCCGAAAAGCTCGTCGAGCCATTCCTTTTTCGTGAGCTTGGCGCCGTATTCGTCACTCATGGCCTATCGCCTCCGGCAGTTGGATGATGTCCCACATCGTGCGGGCTTCCATATCGCGCAGATCCGCCCGGCGTTGGCGTGCCCGGCGCTCGAGCAGTGTTGGCTTCAAGATGATGTCTCGCACCTTCTCCTTGGCCGCGTCGGGCAGCACGAGATAAAACAGGTAGCAGCCCATAGCTACTTGCAAGCAGAGGTTGACCCGCTTAAGCCACACCTCGTGGCGAGACGGCTCACTCATCGGCCGGCGCCATCTTCAGGCGTTCGTCTTCGGGCCAGGCCGCCTCGCTGCCGGCAAGATGCAAGGGGGCGTGCTCCGAAAGCTGGGCCGAGGCGGCGGCGACGCGGCGTGCCTCCTCTTCGCACTTATGGCAAGGATGCGGCATCTCGACATACTCGGTCACCTTCACGGCAGGCTTGCGCATGGAGAACACGTTCGCCACGGCGAACCCGGCCGCCGCTCCGATCACGATCCCGACGACATAGAGCATCGTCGCCCGCTTCTCGGGAATGAAACCTTCGGGCCATTCGGCCTTGTTGCTCATGACGCCACCTTAGAGGGTATGTGCTGGGCAAGCCATAACGCCGACATCGGGCCGAGCAGGGGGATGCCGGCCGCCTTGAACAGGGCGGCATCGGCCGGGTCGAGGTGCGGGGTGTCAGGGCCGCCGTAGAGGTAGAGGTCACCGGTGGACGGGTCCTCGAACATGAACAAGTCGATCACCTCTTTCGAGAGGAGGGGGGAGTAGAGGGCGGGCCGGATGGCCCCGTAGAAGGCCATATCACCTTCGGTCGTGGTCGGTGACCATGAGTCGACTCGCACGACGGTGCCGGTGTAGGGAGCGTCGATCATGTGGCCCCCGCCGATGTTGACCCCGCAGTGACCGGGCCGGAACTCTTCAGAGGCGGCTCCCTCGAAATACAGGAGGTCCCCGATCTCATAAGGTGGCGAGACGTGCGAGAAGGCGTAGAACTGAGCGGCCGAGCCCGGCGGCAAGGTCACTTCGATGGAAGCGGCCACGACACGCGTGAGCCATTCACAGTCGGTCACGCCGTAAACATACGGAATGCCGAGCTTCGACTGCGCCGTGGTCAGCTCGATGCCCTGCAAGAAGGCGAGGTTCATCACAGCGGCGCCGAATGGACCTGGTAAGAGCCGCAATGGGGGCAGCGCACCCATGTGCCGTGCTCGTTGAGCTTGGAAGTGTCGCCCACCACTCGATGCCAGACGGCGCGAAGCCGAGCCCCTGAGTCGATGGGCGTTCCATCCCAATTGGAATAGGCGAAGATGGGCTCGTTGTCACCATAGGGAAGGGCGAGCCAGCGGATCAGCTCCTCGAGCTCCAGGAAGTCTTGTGCCGTCCGCGCCGGCGGAGCGATCTCGAGCTGGTCCTTCACAGCTTGGCCCACTTGCGGAACTTCTCGATGCCGTTTTGCACTTCGGTCTTCACCGCGTCGGAGAGCATCCGGGCCGCGATGGGGACCGAGGAGACCGGGGCGTTCGGAGCGGCCTTGGCGCGCAGCTTGGCGGCGCGTTGCTCCTCGGTCGTGGCGCCCTTCTCGGGCGGGAAGCTGGTCATCGGCCCGCCAAGGGGGGCTTGTCGGTGTACTCCCCGAAGCGGTGCCCGAGCTGTTGGCCCCGGCGCCAGTTGGGGGCGCTGCGGTGAGCGGCGATGTCGGTCGGCCGCGGCCGTGCCCTGCCCTTTTCCCTCAGGTGGGCCTCGGCGCGCTCCAGGGCCTGCTCTTTGCCGTAGGGGGCGAGCATGTGCCAATCACCGGCCGTGCAATGAAGCTCGAACGCACCGGGGATCACCTCGTCCTCGATGATGACAACGTGGTGCTCTTGCACAAGGTCATGGTATACCATACGTCCATGCCCGAAGTCACGGTTGTCGAAGACGGGGGCGAAGGTACCGAGTCGGCTGCGGTGGGCGGAGCGCTCGCCGCAGCCACCCTTGCCGGCGCCTCCACGGTAAAGGCCGATGCCGCCCAGCAAGAGGCCGAAGACGCCAAGGCTCAGGCAGCGGCCGCGCAAGCCACTGCCGACCTTGCCTTATCGCAACCGGCGGGGGTGAGCCACGAGGAAGTCGGGGCCATCGTCGAGGACAAGCTCGCCGTAGCCTTCGACCGCCTGGCCGAACGCCTCGCCCCTCCCGCCCCGGTCGCCACGGCCGCCGTGGTGGAAGCCAAGCCGGTGCGCGACGAGCCGCCAAAAAGTGTCGAGAAGCAGGAAGCTAAGAAAAAGAGCCTCCGTGAAAGGTGGGGCGGGTGAGCGACCCCCTGATTGATCCTTTCGCTCAGCCTACCGACTGGTCGGAAGGTGACAGCCTCACTAGCGAGCCGCAAGTACCACTTGCTAGCGATGACGCGCCGCAGGTAGACGATTCTTTAAGGTGCCCGGTCTGCGGTCGGGTCTTCAAGAGGAAGAACGATTGTACCAACCACTTAAAGACGCACTCACGGCCGCCCAAGCCGACCAAGGACAAGGCGCCCCCGTCGGTGACGATCAATCTCGGGGGCGACAAGAAGACCAAGGACCCCGAGCTCGACGCCGTACAGGAAAGGGCACGCCAGCTCGCCAATCTGGTCGCCATGCTCGTGCTCCTCACGGGGCAGAGCGAAGACGCCAACGACATCATGCAAGGTTCCGAGCCGTGGGCCAAGGCCGTGCGCGACCTTGCCGTGTACGAGAAGTGGCTCCGCAACCTTGCCGCGGGAGGCGAGACCTCCGGCCGCGCCATCGCTTGGGCGACCTTTGTCGCCGCCACTATCGGAATGCTCATGCCGATACTGCTCCGTCACGAGGTGCTGCCTAAGAAGATAGCGGAAGGTTTCGAGACCGCCATGAAGCTTCAGGAAGCGATGGCAAGTGGCCCCCCGCAGACCGCCCGCACCAGCGTTTGAGGCGCCCCCCGTCGTACCGTGGGCACAGTGGTACGCGGGCAAAGCCGCCACGCTTCGTCAGGGGATGCATCAGCTTTTCATCGGCCCGACGCAAAGCGGCAAGACCTTGCTGTGCCGGAAGGTGGCACGCCTTCGCGATTACGTTGTCGTTTGCGGAACTAAGCCGGTCGACCCGTCGCTCGACGAATATCAGGCCGAAGGCTATGTGCGCATCGACCACTGGCCCCCGACCAGATCCGACTACAAAAAGCAACTTTACGATGACCAGGCCCGGTGGCTGCTCTGGCCCCACATGAAGGAGCGGGCCGACCTTCGTCGCTACCGCGAAACCTACGCCAAGATGTTTGAGGAGGTGTTCATTGAGGGGCGCTGGTGTGTCGTCGTCGATGAGGGATTGTGGATGGCCGGCAAGAAAGGTCTAGACCTCATGACCGAGCTCGGCGATGTCGCCTACGGCTCGGCTTCGAACAAGGTCTCGCTCTACCTGCTCGTGCAACGCGAGTCGAACGTGGGGCCTGTCGCCTGGACTAGCGTCACCGACGCGATGGTCTTTCACATGGGCCGCGTCTCCGATGTGCGGGACATCGCCTCGCTCGGCACGAAGCCCCCCAACGAGGTCGTGAGGGTGATCCAGCACCTCCGCGGGCATCAGTTCTTGGACCTGCCCTGCCGGGGAGGCGCCGACTGGTCGATATCAGAGGTAGACCTCCGTGCCCGTTAGGCGCGTCTCCAAGGGGTGGAAGTACGGCTCTCGGGGGAAGGTGTACCGCTCGAAGGCCAAAGCGGCCAAACAAGGTCGGGCGATACGGGCAAGCCAAGCGCGGCGCCGGAAGAAGCTTTTCTAGGGCAACGGCTCGGCCCGCTCGTGATCCCAGCCGAGCGAGATCAAATAGGCCTCGAGCGCCCGTGCCACCAGCTTCGCCAACGGTACCCCGCGGGTGTCACACTGACGGTCGGCCTCGGCTTTGACCTCACGGGGAACTCTGACATAGACGACCGCACCTACAGGCTGCCTCGCGCTCACGATTGCAAGCATAGCAACCCCCGCTAGTTGATTCCTTGCATGAGGTCTCATCTGGCACCCTCTCGGTAAGTGAAATGTTCGCTACCAGGAGTGTGAATCGATGAGCTCTGTTCCTTCGTCTACGGGGATCGGGGCCCCCGGTACCGCGCCCGCCCCTGCTTCACTCAGCCGCTCCCCGATGTCGGCCAGCGCGTCGGCGGCTCCTACGGCTATTCCCTTCACGCGTGGCAGCACGATTGCCACCATGCAAGACGCCACCTTGAACGCCGTCGTCTCGAGCACGACCTATCAGGTCCAGCTTCAGACGAACGCCTTCTTGGAAAACATCGTCATCGACGTCGAGCAGACGGGCAACGCCGGGGCTTCCACCTACAGCCAGGACAGCCCGTGGAACTTCTTCTCCAACTTGAATGTGTTGGACCCGGCCGGTCAGGCGATCATCACCCCGATCACCGGTTACCAGCTGTTCCTGCTCAACAAGTACCTGCCCGACACCGACTGCGCCTTCGACCCGATGCGCGACCCGAACTACGTTGCCAACACCTCGACGGGCGTTGTCAGCTTCCGCCTCGTGATCCCGATTGAGCACCGGCGCCGTGACGCGCTGGGCGCCCTTAACAACTCGGCCGCCAATCAGCGTTATCTCGTGACGTTCAACACCGGCATCATCAACGTCGGCGCCATCGGCAACTTGTACTTGACGGTGACCACTCCGGCCAACCTGGTCTTCTCGGTGACCTTCTACCAGCAGTATTGGACCTCCCCGCCGGCCACGATCACGACTTCGGCAGGGGCCACGCAGGTGCAAGGGACCCCGACGGGCCTTGGCACGGTCGGCTTCGTTCGCTACGAGCGCCACAACGAGGTCTCCGGTGGAGGTGCCCCGCAGATCCAGCTCAACAACGTCGGGGACTACATCTCCGACATTATCTTCGTGCTGCGGGCCTCGGCGGCCAACAAC
The DNA here is from genome assembly GCA_964398015.1 of uncultured Opitutaceae bacterium. Lineage (GTDB taxonomy): Bacteria > Verrucomicrobiota > Verrucomicrobiia > Opitutales > Opitutaceae > Palsa-1447. The sequence continues at coordinate 5,892 of CAYNLL010000041.1, forward strand.
CTCCGTGACGGCACCGACTGGCCGGCGCAGTTCGCCTGGTGGATTAACGATTTCCAGGTGCACGCGCTGACGATCAACGACTGGCAACGGTGGATCAGCCGCTTCTACAACCTTTGGAGCGGCAACGCCACCAGCACCACGTCGCCCCCGACCTCGAGCGGTCAGACCGACTTGGGCGTGTTCCCCCTCTTCCAGATGCACGCCCTGTTCGACCAGGTAGACAACTTCGACCCGGCCAACCAGTACCTGCCCACGGACGCGACCACGAAGCTCCAGATCCGTGGCACGACCTTCGGGTCCGGTGCCGGTTTCCTCGAGGTCATCACACGGTTGATCCGCCCGGTCTCCGGTGCGGCTCTCTTCGCCTAGATCGGAGGCATCATGACCATTTCCGACCCAACAATGCCCATCTCGCAAGGGACCGTGGCAGCGTCCGCCGCTCCGGGGGCGACTGCTCCGGGAGCGCAGATGAACATGGGGGCAGCGGTCGGCTTGACCATCGTCGGCGCGGCTGCGGGCCTCGTGGCGCTCGGTTGGGCCTTCCGTGCCGGCGGCAAGGCGTTGCCCCCGCTGCGCGTGGACGCCATCAACGCCCTCAACATCTGGTTTTCATGGCTCGTCATCGACGGGACCGTGAAGGTGCTCTGCTATCGCTACAACGGCCACAAGTGGGCGCAGGCCTACTTGCTAGTCGCGTAAAGGAGGGATCGTGAACAAGACACACGTTGGAGTCGCCCTCGCCATTGGCGCACTTCTCGGCTACTGGTACGGCAAGAACCACTGAGCCGTGGACGCCATCGGAGTGCTCATAGTCGGTGCCGGCGCGTACCTCATCTGGTGCGCGTATAAGGGCTACTCGCCCTGGAAACCGGGCGTTACCGCGACGGGTCAGGCCACTGGTGTCCTCGGCCTGCTCGGTGCCACTACCTCGGCAACGGCAACGACTACGAGCACTTCCAGCGTGGCCGAGCAGGTCAGGCCGTGAGGTGCTAGATGGCCGAGCCCATGCACCGTCAGGGCCACGTCGAGCAATCCGACAGTGGCGCCATGACAAGGAGCGACTACCAAGCCGAGAAGCGCCGGGCGCGTAACAACGAGCGCCAGGCGCAGTTCGAGGCCGAATACGAGCAACAGCAGGACGAGGCGGCCCAGCGTGCCACTGTCGGCACGAAGGCGACCGCCGGCCACATGGAAGACACCTCGTCGGCCTCGTTGCGCAACGTCCATCCCGGCTCAACAATCGTCGGGTTGATGGCATGGTCTGCCATGTTCGCCCTGGTCGGAAACGAGATCAACACCGTGCAAGCCGGCAAGGGCGTTTCAGGCGCCGCCAAGGACGTCACGACCCCGATCACCGAAGGGGGAAAGATCATCATCGGCGGCACCGTCGGGACCGCCTTTTTGTTGATGCTCTCTCATGCCGGCACGGGCGGACAGGAGCTCGCGACCGGCCTTGCCCTCATAACGGCGGTCTCCTCGATGATTATCTGGGGAAAGCCCGTCTTCGGCCTCTTGTCGAACACCTTCTCCTCAAAGCCGACGACACCCATCAGCACAAGCCTAAACACCGTTCCCACCGTGGGAACTTCCGCAACGTCAGGAGCGATCAAATGAGCGGCCTCGAAAAAGGCATAACGATATTCCTGGGCGGTCTCATCGGAGTCGCCCTCATCACAACTCTTGTCGGCCCGAACAAGCAGACGCCGCAAGTGCTCGACGCCGCGGGGGGGGCCGTTTCCGGCTCCCTGCTCGCCGCTCAGGGCACAAAGGGGACCTAAGTTGCCCGGACAAGTCATGCTCATTCCCGGCATGGCCGGGTTCATCGAAGGCCCTCAAGTCGAGCTTGCCGTTGGACCGAACTATGAGCAGTTCGACGGGGTGGGCAACGGGGACAATGGCCCGATACCGGAGAAGAACCCGGAGAACTCGATGGTCTACCCGAACCCGGTTGACAACCGGGTCGGGCCGTCTAACCGTGGCTCACCTACGCCTGTCGATGAGCAGGTCTACACACAAGGCCCCATCGTCGGCGTCGTCGGCACCCTTGGCGGCCAGCCCTGGCCGGCCAAGGCCGGTGTCTACCGTGCCGCCTCCCCCACGGGAGGAAGCATCGCCGGGGCTTACACGCCGGCTCGCGCGAACAGTGTCCAGTTCCGTCTCGGTGTGGGCCAGGCCGGCCCTTCCGAGCTCGGGGTGGCGCAGACGGTCAAGCTCTCGGAGATCACGTCAAACCCGCCGGAGCCCGGCGATTTGACTTCCATACTGGCCGGGCTCGGATAGGAGCACACAATCATGCCGGCGGTCCATGTTCCCGCAGCTCGCCAAACCCTCGCCAACCGGGCGGGGCAGACTTCCGCCGGTCTGACCCCGCCCACGGCGTCGCCTGTCACGCCCCACGAGGTCGTGACAACCATCTTCCACCCCGCCGCCGGCGACCTCTCGGCTCTGGTGTCGGGAGGCTTCCACCCGGAGAACCCCGTACCGACGACGGTACCGACCGACATCGAGAAGGCCACCAACTCGGTCCAGGGGCGCCTCGGGGGCATGAGGCCCGTACAAGGCTCGGTCGTACAGCCCGGACCCGCCGGGCGCGTGGCAGCCGCAGCCGGCCGAGCAAGGACCGCCATAGAGAAGCTGGTGTGACGTGGCCGAACAGAGCCCGATAACGCCCGATTTCCTGCAACGTCGTTTTGGCCCTCTCAGCTTCCTCGGTTGGGTAAGCGTCCTCGCGGGCTGCGGCCTCGCCTACTACGCCTACTCGAAATATGAAGCCGACAAGGAGGCGAGCGCGGCGACGGCGGCCGAGACCAGCACGACAACGCCCGTGGACACTGCCAACACGGGCACGGGCACGACATCGGGCACAGTCGCCACTCCCTCCTACTCGAGCGTCTCGGCGTGGCTGGCGGCCGTCATATCGAGCCTCCAGTCTCAGGGCCTCAGCGGCTCGGACGCTTACAATGCCGGCCTGTCGTGGATCAACGGCCAGTGCGTCTCATCGGCGGCCTACGCGGCTCTCAACAACGTCGTCGCCTCGGTCGGCCTCCCCCCCGGCTACGGAGCCTCCTCGCCACCTCTGACCGTATGTGCCGATACCCCTCCAGTCACCTCAGGCAATGGCAGTGGCTCAGGCTCAGGCTCAGGCTCAGGCAGCGGCTCAACACCGAATACCGGCAATAACAACCTGTTCACCGCGTCCTCAGGCATCGTGCCCGAAAACCCCGGCTCGACCCTCGGCTCGATAGCCGCTCCCTCGCCTACTCAGATCGCCCCTGGACAACCGGTGCCCGTCGGTACCGTCACCAGTGGCCCCTCGGTCTTCAGCGCCGCCAAGGCTGCCTCGACTGAGACCGTCGCCAAGGTCAAGCCCATCAAGATGACAGCCGCCGAAGAGAAGAAGAACCAAGAAGAGCTCGAGGCGCTCTAATGGCCGATATCAACTCGGCCAATGTCGGGGCAAACGGAGTAGCTTTCATCGTCTCGTACGAGATTGCTTGCGCCATCATCGCCAAAGCTTGTTCTTCTCCTCAGACGACGGAGCTCAACGCCAATATCCGCGCCGAGACCCTGATGAAATGGGTAAACATCGGAACCGCAGAAACTCTCGGGGTCATCGCCGTAGCAGCGTGGATCGATCCACGGCACCGCAGCGCCATTGTCGCCGGGGGCATCCTCTCTGTCATCGTGACATACGCGGAGTACGTCCACGCCCGCAATGCCGGCCTCGCCAATCCCGGACCTGCCACGGAGCAGTATCAGTGAGCACCTTCGCCACCATTCCGGGAGCGCTCAGCTTCGCCCAGCTCGAGGCTTACTGGATCGCAGCCGGGGGAGATCCCTCTTACGCCCCGACTATGGCAGGCATCGCCGTGGCCGAGTCGGGGGGCGTGCCCGACAACACCCAGAAGGGCCAACCGGCGGTGACGACAGGTTGGGGATTGTGGCAGATCACGCCCGGCACCTCTGAGCCACAAGTGGGCACGAATGCTCAGCTCAACGATCCCATGAAGAACGCCGAGGCGGCCGTGGCGAAGTTCAACGCCGCCAAGGCGGCCGGTGAGGACCCCCTCACACCGTGGACAGGTGACCCGATCGGGCAGGTGGCGCTCAACTCAGGTGGCGCTTTGAGTCTGGCGAGCGCGGAAGCGCTCACTACTCAGCTCGCCTTGTCGCGCGGCTTTTCCGTGGACTACTCGGGCGCGGCGGACACGACAGGCAAGACAGCCACACAAGCCCTCACATGGGCCGTGGGGCTTCTCAAGCTGCCTATCAGCACTCAGAACGTGCTCAACGGTTCCGTGGGCCTGCAGATCACTCCAGGGGGCACCTTGTCGGACATCGGGGCCGCGGGGAGCGATGTCGTCTCGAGCGTCACCTCCTTGTCGAGCTTCCTCTCCTGGATCACCTCTCCTACCGGGTGGACCCGCGTGCTCGAGGGATTGCTGGGCGTCGGGCTCATCGTCGTCGGCGGGGTAATCTTCTTCCACTCCACGACATCGGGGCAAAAGATCGAAGGTGCGGCGACTGCCGCGGCGTTAGGATGAGCCGGGAGGCCCCATGAGCAATCTTCTAGGAACTTTCGACCAGGACACGAGCCACTTCCTCTCGGGCGAAGACCACACCGTTGACGCCAACGGGGCGGCATTGCCTCCTCGCGAGGAGATGAGTATCGGCCCTCTGCTCCCGCCCGGAGTGCATCCCGGCGACGCCTCGACGGCATCCGAGCGCGCGCCGGCTCCTTACGACCACGAAAAGCCGCAGCAGCACCGGCCCGGCCGCGAGCCCTGGGGGACCGACAACGAAGAAGCGCTGCCCGTCTTCCAACGAAGCGCCCATGACTGGCTCGGCGGTCAGGTGTGGCTCAGCTCACAGCCCGCGGACTCCTCGGTCCTCATCGTCGTCGGGCGGCAAAAGGGCCGCGTGAAGGTGACGATATGGGTACCCCTCCTCATGCCGAACGGGAGCGCCCCTCTGGGCGTGCTCCTGGCCCCCACGCAGGAAGGCCTTTACCAGGGTGGCACTGACTGCATAGTGCTCAACCTCGGCGACTCGGTCACCTTGTACACTGAAGGCCCCGTATATGCCGGGCTCATCTCGGGCAACGCGACCGGTTTTTGCCAGTACGTGAGCCTGACAAACCCGCTCGGGCGCGGTCGGGACCTGACGTTCTAATGCCCACGATTGGCGATGCTGACGTAGTGGTGGCGCCGGCCGCATCGAATGCCAGCATCGCCGCCCCTGCCGGCCCTCCGGTCATCGTGACACCGGGAGGTGCAGTTACTGCTGCTGTCTTCGTCCTCTCCGGAGTCGCGTCTGGGCAACCTCTCGCCCTATTTTTCGGAAATGTACAAACCACCGGCTTGCCAACGGGGGTGTCTGACACCTTCCAGACCCCTTATACCTGGACCTTGGTCCAGTCAGCGACGAACCTCATCGCGGGTGCCCTTTACATCGGCACGGGAGGCAAGGGCAGCTCGGGCACCGTCACCGTCACCTGTGCGTCCTCCATCGTTGGCGGTGTTGTGATTCCCTTACTCGGTGCCTCGACAGCCGCAGCCCTTGCCGCCGTCGATGTTTCTGGGAATAACAGCGGCTCGAGCACGACCGCTACCTTGTCCCTCACGCCCACGGCAACGGGTGAATTCGCCTTCTACGCGACCGTAAACGACAACGGCGGCTTAAGTGCTTATCCTGCTTATCCCTGGTCAGACAACAACCTTGCCGGCACTATCTCGGAGGCCAGCTACATCAATCCGCCCGCAGCAGCCCTGGCAGCAAACTGGACCCAGACAACGGGACCTTGGATCACCCTGGGCATGGTCATCAAGGCCTGATTGACTTCACGCGAGGAAAGG
>CAYNLL010000041.1:11756-12275 GCA_964398015.1 uncultured Opitutaceae bacterium
CTTCCTTGCCTCTTCCGCCCTGGCAGCTGCGGGTCTGGCGACGCATCCTGAGAGTCTGCTCAAGAGACCAAAAAAGGCGGTGGGCGGCTTGCTGAACACCGGCCCTCAGTCACTCACCCTCAATACGACGACGACAGTCCCGAACCCGTTCACCTACGGGGGCAACGAGCCTGTCGCCGTACAGGTGTGCAACGCCTCCGGTTTCCTCCTCGAAGCATCAGCCGGGGGTCTCGTCTACCTCGTACAGGCCTATACCGCTCTCACTGTGCCCCTGAGCGGGGGGGGACAGAACCTTTCCCTGTTGCCCTTCTCAGGCTCGGCCTCGGCGCCCTATAACACCGTCTCGGAGACGTGGCTGCTCTCGGGGGAAACCTCGCCCATGCAGGACGGGCCGTTGACGGCAGCCGCCGTGGCCGCGGCCATATCGGGCGTGGTCGTGACCGCCACACAAAACTTTGAGGCAGCGAGCGCCATCGCCCTCACCGCCCTCAACGCCTACAACCTGGTCTTGAACCTCAC
>CAYNLL010000041.1:12285-12666 GCA_964398015.1 uncultured Opitutaceae bacterium
CCACGGCTTCCTACCCGACGGGCACGGCTCAGGCCAACTATGCCACCGCCATTGTCGAGATTGTCAACAGCTCAGGAGCGCAAGCGACCTTCCAGATCGTCGCCGAAGACGTGACGGGCAACTACTTCTTCGCTCAAGAAGTCACGATGGAAGGCAACAGCCTCTTCACCTACACGGGCTGCCTGCCCGTCGCCGGCATAAAGGCGATCTACGTCTACCCGTTCACCTCGACAGCCGCCACAGTGAGTGTGATCCTGACCGCCGAGCCCTATGCCAATCCGGCCGATCTCGGTTACGACTCCTTCGGCAACCTCACCCCCAACCTGACGAGCTTCGCCGTCAACGGCAAGCCAGGGGGCTCCTTGGTGCCGCTGGGGCCAA
>CAYNLL010000042.1:0-10781 GCA_964398015.1 uncultured Opitutaceae bacterium
GCGCGATGCTCCCGCTCTTCGCCTTGGTCATCGCGAGGATGGCGTCCTGGACCGTCGCGCTGTCCCGGGCGACCGGCAGCCGGTCGCCGCTGCGCATGATGTCGCGCACGCGCAGGAGCAGGACGCGCCCCAGGTTTCCCGCGGGATGGTACTTGGCAAAGTCATCGCGCGTGAGCCCGCGGGCCTCGAGGAGGACCATGGCCAGGGCGTCCCCCAGGGCCAGCGCCGCCGTCGTGCTCGCCGTCGGCGCGAGCTTGAGCGGGCAGGCCTCCCTCCGCACGCGGTAGAGGAGCCTGTAGTCGGCGCCCCGGGCGAGGTCAGACCTGGGATTCCCTGTGAAGGCGACGACCTTCAGGCCGAAGCGCTTCAGGAGGGGCAGCAGCCTGAGCACCTCGTCCGACTGGCCGCTGTTGCTCAGGAGGATGGCCAGGTCGCCCTCGTCGCACAGCCCCAGGTCGCCGTGAAGCGCCTGGGTCGGGTCCAGGAAGCAGGACGACACGCCCGTGCTGTTGAAGGTCGCGGCGATCTTGCCTGCGATGTGGGCCGATTTTCCCACGCCGCTGAAGACGAGCTTCCCGCCGGCCGCGATCACCGCCTCGACCGCGCGGGCCGTGTCCACAAACTCGGCGCCCAGGCCCCGCGAGGTCTCCCGCAGGGCGTCGCATTCGATCCGGATGCAGTGCCTGGCGCGGGAGAGCGCGGATTTCGGTGCGATGGGCATTAACGCGTGTTGTTGTTCGATTCTATTTAGGTTTGAGTCGTGGGGCGAGACCGGGAAATTTATCCGCCCGCTCCGACCATTCAATCCCTTTCGCCGCAAGATGCGCAACCGAACCCTCCTCATTTGTGCCTTCGCGCTCGCCGCCCTGGCCGCGGGCTCCGGGTGCGGGGGGGACAGCCCGACGCTCTCTTCGGAGATGGACGACTCGAACTACCGCGACGGCAAGCAGCTTGAGCTCGAGGGGCGCTGGGACGAGGCCCTAGCGGCCTACCTTAGGGTGATCGACAAGCGCGGGGACGCGGCCCCGGAGTCCAACCTCGACGCCGGGCTGATCTACCTGAACCACACCCAGAACCCGATCTTCGCGATCTACCACTTCAGCAAGTACCTTGAGCTCGAGCCCAACTCGAAGAAGGCCGTCATGGTGCGCGGGATGATCGACTCGGCCAAGCGCGAGTTCGCGCGAACGCTTCCAGGGCAGCCCCTGGAAAGCGTCACCGAGCACATGGGATTCGAGGAGCAGGCGGCCCGCCTGCAGCGCGAGAACGACGAGCTGAGGGCGGAGAACGCCGCGCTGCGGGCGGGAGTCTCGGTGCCCGTGACGCATTCCAGCACGATAGACCTGGGCTCGATCCCGAAGGAGCAGGCCGCTGAAGGCCCCCCGCAGCCCGCTGCGGCGGAGACCTCGTCGGCGATCTCGCTCGCCCCGGTCGCGCCGGCCGAGGGCGTGGCCTCGTCGCCGATCACGGACGCCCCGCAGGAGACGGCGGCGGAGGCGCCGGCGCAGAAGCCGGCCGCTGCCGGACGCCACCACACGGTGGTCAGGGGCGACACGCTCTTTAGCCTCTCGCTGAAGTACTACGGGAGCCGGTCGAAGTGGCGCGACATCTACGCTGCGAACAGGGGCGTTCTCGCCAGCGAGAACACCCCTCTCAAGATCGGCATGGACCTGAAGATCCCCTAGACGGAGCCCAGGGCCTCGTCGAGGACGGCGAGCATGAAGTCGGCGTCGCTTGTCGAGAAGATCATCGGCGGCTTGATCCTCAGCGTGTTCCCGGTCAGGCCTCCCTTGCCGATCAGCAGGCCCAGGTCCTTGCAGGCCTCGAAGACCGCGGCGCACTCGGCAGTCGCGGGCTCCTTCGTCTTGCGGTCCTTCACGAGCTCAACGCCGAGCATGAGGCCGAGGCCGCGGATGTCGCCGATCAGCGTGTGGCGCGCGGCGAGCCGCTCGAAGCCGGCCTTCAGGTAGTTCCCTATCCTTAGGGAGTTGGCCTGGAGGCCCTCCTTCTCGATCACCTCTAGGACGGCGCGACCCTGGGCGCACGCGACGGGGTTGCCCCCAAACGTGTTGAAGTGGATCCGGCTCGCGAGCGCCTGGGCGATCTTCGGCGTCGTCACCACGGCCCCGAGCGCGCAGCCGTTGCCGATGCCCTTCGCCATCGTGACGATGTCGGGGATCACCCCCTGGGTCTCGAAGCCCCAGAAATGGGTTCCCGTGCGCCCGAAGCCGGTCTGGACCTCGTCCGCGATGCACAGGCCGCCGGCGGCGCGCACATGGGCGTACGCGTGGCGGAGGTAGCCCTCCGGGTAGACGACGGTGCCGCCGACGCCCTGGATAGACTCGGCGATGTAGCCGGCGAGCCTCCCCGAGCTGCCGAACTGGATCAGGCTGCGCACATCCTCGGCGTATTTCCTGCCGGCATCGGCGTCGTCCCTGCCGTAGGGGCCCCGGTAGACGTCGGGAAGGATCGAGTGCTGGACGCCGAATCCGTGGGGCACGTTGAACTTCCACGTGTGGTGGGAGGTGAGGCCCATGGTGGACTGGCTCCCGCCATGGTAGCCATTGCGCAGGGCGATCAGGTCGTAGTTGCCCGTGTACGCCCTCGCCATCAGAAGGGCGAGGTCGTTGGCCTCGGACCCCGAATTCACCAGGTAGACGACCTTCAGGTCGCCGGGCATCCGGGCCGCGAGGTCCCTAGCGTAGAGCGCGATGTTCGGGTGGAGGTAGATGGTCGTCGTGTGCTGCAGCGTCTCGTTCTGCAGGTTCGCCGCGGCGACGACGTGGGGGTGGCAGTGGCCGCAGCTCACGGTCACGATGCCCCCGATCCCGTCGAGGTAGCGCCGCCCGGTCTCGTCGAAGAGCCACTGGGCCTTTCCCTCGACGATCATCACCGGCTTCTTGTAGTAGTGGAAGATCGCGGGATTGAGGAACTGCTTGCGCAGCGCCAGGACCTCGTCGGCCGAGGGTCCCTTGTAGGGCCTTGGGGCATGATCGGAGGGGGGAAGGGGGATGGTCTTCATGGTCAACGGTTGGGCGCCAGCTTGCGGAAAATAAGGTAGGCGACAAATGCTATCGCAAAGCCCGCGAACCAGGCGTAGCCGAAGATCCCGAGCAGGAAGGTCGGCACGCGGGCGGGATCGACCCAGCGCACCTGCGCGAGGAACCCGGGCAGGCTGGGGAGGACGGCGACGACAAACGCCGCGATCGCGACGATGCTCCAGCCGCCCGTGTAACGGTACTTCCCGTGCGGGTCATAGAGCGCGGGGACGTCGAGCACCCTGTGGCGGTAGACGAAGTAGTCCGCGATCATGACGCCGCCGACGGGGCCGAGAAGCGCCCCGTAGCCGCCGAGCCACGTGAAGATGTAGCCTGACGGGTCGGCCACGAGCTTCCAGGGCATCATGACAATACCGATGATCCCGGTGATCAGCCCCCCAAGGCGGAAGGAGATCCTCCGGGGGGCCAGGTGCGAGAAGTCATTTGCCGGCGAGACGACGTTGGCGGCGATGTTGGTGGCCAGGGTGGCCAGGCAGAGGGCGACCATCGACAGGATGAGGACGACGGGGCTCCTGAAGCGCACGAGGACATCCAGGGGGTTCCAGATCGTCTCGCCGAAGATGACGGCCGTCGCCGAGGTGACCGCCACGCCGATGAACGAGTAGAACGCCATCGCCAGCGGCAGGCCCAGCGCCTGGCCGATGACCTGGTCGCGCTGGGACGCGGCATAGCGCGAGAAGTCTGGGATGTTCAGGGAGAGCGTGGCCCAGAAGCCGACCATCCCCGTGAGCCCCGGGACGAAGAACGCCCAGAACTGTCCCGCCTTCGGCTGGCCCGGGTCGAACGCGGAGGGCTGGGCCAGCATCGGGCCGAAGCCGCCGGCCCTCATGTTCGCCCAGACGAGGAAGATGATGCCGAGCACGATCAGCAGCGGCGCCTTGATTTGTAGGAGGATGCGGATCGAATCGATGCCCTTGTAGACGACCCACATGTTGATCCCCCAGAACACCATGAAGCACGCGAACTGGGAGAGCGTGATGCCGAGGAATCCGGGAGCCGCCTCGGCGGCGAGCGCGGGGAAGAGCGTGCCGAGGATCCTGTGGATCGCGTCGCCGCCGATCCAGGCCTGGATACCGAACCAGCCGCAGGCGACGAGCGCGCGCATGAGCGCAGGGATGTTGGCTCCCACTGTGCCGAACGAGGCCCGGCAGAGGACGGGGAAGGGAATCCCGTAGCGCGTCCCCGCGTGCGCGTTGAGCAGTATCGGCACCAGGACGATCGCGTTGCCGAGGAAGATCGTGAGTATGGCCTGCCACCAGTTCATCCCCCCGCCCACCAGCGATGACGCGAGCATGTAGGTCGGCACGCAGGCCGACATCGAGATCCAGAGCGAAGCGTAGCTGGCGATCCTCCAGTTGCGCCGCTCCTTTGGCACCGGCGCCAGGTCGGGATTCTCTAGGGAGCCGTGCGACATCCTAGGAGGAGCCGATCACCAGCCCGGCGGCAAAGACGAGCAGGCCGCCGACGATGACCTGAAACGCCGCCGACAGGAAAGGCGTGTCCATGTAATGGTGGCGTATCCACGAGATGATGAACAGCTCGATGACCACGACGCATACGGCGATCGAGAAGGCCACGTGAAAGTCCGCGACGAGGAACGGCAGCGTGTGCCCAAGGCCGCCCAGGGCGGTCATGAGCCCGCAGACGCTGCCGCGCGCCATCGGGTGGCCCCTGCCGCTGAGCGCGCCGTCGTCGGAGAGGGCCTCGGCGAAGCCCATGCTGATTCCGGCGCCAACCGACGAGGCCAGGCCGACGAGGAAGGCGTCGCGGCTGCTGTGGGTCGCGAATGCGGCCGCAAAGAGCGGAGCGAGCGTGGAGACCGAGCCGTCCATGAGCCCGGCCAGCCCGGGCTGGACGACCTGCAGGACGAACATGCGGCGCTGGCTCTCGTTCTCGGTCGCTCGCTCGCCCGAGGCGATCTGCTCCGCCTCCAGCCTCTGCGCCAGCGCCGAGTGCTCGGACTCGGCCAGGGCCAGGTCGCCGAGAAGCCTTCGCGTCTCGGTGTTGCGTGTCCTTGCGCCGGCGGCCTCGTAGAACCGCCTCGACTCAAGCTCCATCACCCCGACGAGCCTGCGCGCCTGCCCGATGGTGATCACCTTCATGAGCCAGAGCGGTTTGCGCTTCACGAATCCCGTGACGTCCTGACGGTGGATCTGCGGGATATGCTCCCCGAAGCGGGCGCGGTAGCTGTCGGTCAGCCTCTGGCGGTGCCCGGACTCCTCCGCCTGCATTCTCTGGAGGGTAGCCGCGGTGGAAGGGTAGGTGGCTCGGAACCGGTCGGCGAGGTCGGCGTAGATGCGCGAATCCTCTTCCTCAAGCGCGATGGCGAGGGCCAGGAGCTCCTCTTCGGTGAGTTCGGAAAATGGCTTGGCCATGGCGTGCGCTCTAGGTGGGCGCAGCGTAGCCGCCGGGGTAGGCGTGCACCAGCCGCAAATCGGTCGGAAGCCATTGGCTGGCGGGCCCTTGCCACGGCCCGGGCCTTCGCCCACCGGCGCACCGCGAAAAACGCGGATCCGCGCCTGCCTGTTCGTCTCACGTCGTTTTGAAGCAACGGTTTGCAACGGGTCTTTCGGGCCGCGTGGGCGCGGAGCGCCGCAAGCCCCGCGCATCCGCGTTTTTCAGCGGACTATTCTGTAACTTTCCCACGCCCCCGCGTGTTCTCCCTCCAATCCCATATCCCCACATGCCCATCACCCTCCGCATCGTTGCCGCGTGCGCCCTCCTCGGCGCTCTGACTTCCACCGCATCCGCAAAGATTGAGCGCGCCGTCGAAAAGACCTTCCAGGTGCAGCCCGGTGTCCACCTCAGGGTCGCCACCTCGGGCGGGGAGATACGCGTGAGCCCGTCCCCGAGCCAGGAGGTGAAGGTCGTGGCCAGGGAGCGCATCCGCGCCTCGAGCGACGCCGAGGCGGACGAGCTCCTCAAGGACCTCGAACTGACGATCGAGCAGCACGGCAACGAGGTCGTGGCCGTCGCCTCCTACAAGAGCAGCGGGCTCCATTTCGGCTTCTGGCCGCCCGTCCAGGTCGACTTCATCGTGACCGTCCCCTCCAGCGCCTCCACCGACCTTAAGACCTCCGGGGGCGACATCGTCGTCGGCGACCTCGACGGCAACCTCAAGGCAAGAACCTCCGGCGGCGAGATCAAGATGGGAAAGATGGGGGCCGACATCGAGGCGTCTACCTCCGGCGGCGACGTCGAGCTCGAGGAGGGGCGCGGCAGCTCGCACCTTTCGACATCGGGCGGCAACGTCTCGGTCGGGCGCGCGACAGGCCCCTGCGACCTCAGGACCTCCGGGGGCGACATCAAGGTCGACTCCGTGGCAGGCACGCTCGAAGCCGACACGAGCGGCGGGAACGTGCGCGCGGGTTTCGAGGGCCCGCTCAAGGGCGATTGCACGCTCTCAACCTCGGGCGGAGGGGTGAAGGCGACCGTGGCGCAGAACGTGGCATTCCACCTTGACGCGAGGACGAGCGGCGGCGACGTGAACGCCGCCGGCATCACGATCACGATCACCCAGGGCGGCATTGGAAAGAGCAGCCTTTCGGGCGATGTGAACGGCGGGGGCCCCCTCCTCAAGCTGCGCACAAGCGGGGGCGACATAGAGGTGGTCGCACGCAGGAGCTGAAACCGGGGCGGCGCGCCCCGGTCCGCCGAAGGAGGGGAACCCGGACAGCCGTCAAGGCCCGGGGGGCTCGCCTCAGTTGCCGGCCTCCGTCTCGGGCACTATCTTCATGAAGGGGCGGACGTGCCGGCTGGGTATCACCTCGTCCTGGAACCGGTCGTCGGGGTTGGCCGAGAGGTAGGAGCACACCCAGTATCCCGGCTGCCTTTCGCCCGGGGGAGGGGCGGACCGGACGACACCGACGCTGGGCGCGAAATATTGCAGCCCCTGCTCGATGTCCATCTTCAGAGGTGGGACAAGGTAGATGCGGCGCATGAGGGGGATCCCTGGGGTGTGGACGATCTCGTTAATGCGCACAAACGCCTCGTCAAAGTCGTCCTGCACCCCGAGCCCGAAGAACGTACGCACCATGAACACCGTCGAGACTCCGGTGAAGATCATGTACACCATGGAGATGCGCGCGAAGAACCTGATGATTGCCATCCGCGGCGCCGGGTCCGCGCACTCGCCTGCGTAGCGCCCCAAGAGCAGGAGGCTCCCGAGCGCCAGGGGCGGCAGTATGATCAAGGCACGCTGGATGTCATGGCTTGGAAAATTGAAGTTGGAGCCGACAAACGTCATGCTCAGGCAGGTGACGGCCAGGGCCCACGCGCCCACGGCGGCAAAACGGTACTCGCGGTAGCGCCAGGCAAGGTAGGCCGCCCCGAAGATCGCCAGTGCGAGTGGGGCCGGGATCAGGGCATAATCCGAGCCGACGAGGGCACGAAGCCCGTGAAGGTAGCGCAGCGCCCAGTCGCTCGTGGTGTACCTCTCGATCCCGACCCTGAACCTTATGCCGAGCGCATCCGGGTCGGCGCGCCTGACGACCTTGTAGGCGACCACTAGCGCAGCGGTGCCGTAGGCAATGACGGGAATAAGGATCAGCTTGCGCTGCCTGACCGCGAGGTAGAACAGCACGACGAGCGCGAGGCCCCAGGTCCCGATCGCCGGCGTGTAGCATTCGGGCACGAACCCGAACGACCAGGCGAGCCAGACATAATTGAGCGGGCTGGGCTGCGAGAGGAAGAGCAGAACGGCGCCGATGACGAGCAAGGTCACGCCGATCGGCATCGTGGTCTGCTCGAATTTGCGCGCATTGAGGAGGGTGTACTGCCCGAGGGAGATCATGATCCCGCAGAAGCCTGCGAAGAACATGGGATCGGGCATCCGGATGCGCCTGAAGTAGGTGACGACGGCCGAAAGAAAGAACAGGTAGGACCCGAGGTAGAACATCGTCGTGCCGATCCTTGACGCCCAGATGCTGGGCCCGAGAAAGTACGTGGGAAGGCCGTTGATGATGTACTGGCGGGTCAGGTAGGTGAAGTAGCTCATCCTGTACACGCCGAAGCTCGGGTCCTTGTGCATCATGTAGACCCCCGCCGCGAGCTGCTGCAGGCCCTCGGCGTCGATGTGCGAGAAGCGGATGCCCCCGCCGTCGACAAGGACGAGGGCCGGCGGGAGGAAGAAGGCGATCAGGTACCAGGCCCTTCCCTTGAGCCGCCAAAGTTCGGGGTCGAGAAACGTCGCGAACGCGAACATCCAGGTCGAGAGGATCACGGCCGCGGAGCAGGAGATCCAAAAGAAGGCGGCGGCTCTTCTCCATGGGGAGAAATCTCCGAGGAAGAACGCGGCCTCGACGGCGCACAGGCACGCCGTGATCGCGAAGGCCGCAATCCATCCTTTTGAGCGCATCGGGGATTCGGGTTGAATGGGGGTGCGCGTTCGGGCCACGGTCCGCCCGCGGACCGGGGAGGTTTCGGCCTAGCCGGCCCGGCTCGGGGTTCGGGCGAGGAAGCGTCCCCGGGTGGGATTCCCGACAAACGCGCCGTCGCGGGCGGCCACTTCCCCGCGCACGGTGACAACGCTCGGGCGGCCCTCGATCTTCCAGCCCTCGAACGCGCTGTAGTCTATGTTCATGTGCTGGGTCTTGGCCGAGATCACCCCGCGGTACCCAGGGTCGAAGACGACCAGGTCAGCGTCGGCGCCGGGCTGGATGGCCCCCTTCCTCGGGAACAGGTCGAACGTCTTCGCGACCTGCGTGCTGGCCGCGTTCACGAGCGTGTGCAGGTCGATCCTGCCCGCCCTCACCCCGAAGGTGTACAGCAGGTTGATGCGCTCCTCCAGCGAAGGGATTCCATTCGGGATCTTTGTGAAGTCGGAGCGGCCCATCTCCTTCTGGCCTGCGAAGTCGAACGGCGCATGGTCGGTCGCGACGGTCTGTATCAGGCCGTCCCTTATTCCGTTCCACAGGAAGGGCTGGTTCCACGCGTCGCGCAGCGGCGGCGACATCACGTACTTCGCCCCCTCGAAGTCCGGCCGCTCGGCCCAGGTGCGGTCCAGCGTGAGGTACTGGATCAGTGTCTCGATGTCGACGTGGACCCCGCGCATGCGTGCGGCGAGCGCCTGGTCCAGCGCCCTCTTGCAGCTCAGGTGGACGATGTAGGTGTGGGCTCCGGTGAGCTCGGCGAAGGTCATCAGGTGGTGGACGCCCTCGGCCTCTACCGCCGGGGGACGGCTCTCATGGTGCTCGCCCGTGCCGGTCCTCCCCGCCGCGAGGAGCTCCCTTTGGAGCTCCGCGACCAGCGTCTCGTTCTCGCAGTGGGCGGCGACCACGACGCCCAGTTCCCGGGCGAGCGTGAGGGCCATGTAGAGCTCCCTGTCGTCGATGCCGAACGCCCCCTTGTAGGCGAGGAATATCTTGAAGGAGCTGACGCCGCGCCGGACAATCTCGCGCAGCTGGGACTCGGTCTTGCCGTCGAACTTCGGCGTGCCCATGTGGAACGTGAAGTCGCAGGCCGAGCGCCCGGCGGCCTGGGCCATCCAGTGCTCGAACCCCGCGAGGACATCGTCGTTCCGGGACGGGCAGCACATCTCGACCAGGGTCGTCGTGCCCCCCACGAGCGCGGCCTTGCTTCCCGTCTCGTAGGTGTCCTTTGCGAGGGTGCCCATGAAGGGGAGAGTGATGTGGACATGCGGGTCTATAAACCCCGGGAACACGTACTTTCCGGAGGCGTCGACCACCTGAGTCCCCGGCGGGGCGTCGAGGCCGGGCCCGATCCGCGTGATCGTCTCGCCCTCGCAGTAGATGTCCGCCTTCGAGCGCGAGTCCGCGGTGACAATCTCCCCGTTCTTGATCAGCAGTGCCATAAGGGGTTCATTTCCTCCAGACGTCGTCCACCGAGCCACCGAACCACCTGGAGGTGACGGTCTTCTGCTGGGTGTAGAATTGCACCGCCTCGCGGCCCTGGATGTGGAGGTCGCCGAAGAATGAGGCGTCCCAGCCTGTGAACGGGAACATCGCCATCGTTGCCGGAACACCGACATTGATTCCCACCATGCCGGCCTTGACGCGGTGCTTGAACTCGCGTGCCGCGGGGCCCGACGAGGTGAAGATCGAGGCGCCGTTGCCGAACGAAGACCTGTTGGCCGCCTCTATCGCCTGGTCCAGGTCGTCCATGCGCATGACGTTGAGGACGGGGCCGAACACCTCCTCCCGGGCGATGGTCATCGACTCGCGCACCTTGTCGACAACCGTGGCCCCGAGGTAGAAGCCGTTGGGGGCATCGGCGACCGACACCCCGCGGCCGTCGCAGGCGATCGTCGCCCCCTCGCTCTCGCCGCTCGCCACGAGGCCGAGGACGCGGTCGCGGTGCGCGCCGGTGATGACGGGACCCATGTCGGGCTGGGACATCGGCGTGTCGGTCCGCCCGACCTTGATCGAGCGCGCGGCGTCGATGAGCTGGGGCAGGATCCGGTCGCCCGCCTTGCCGACGGCGATCGCCGTCGAGCCGGCCATGCAGCGCTCGCCCGCGCACCCGAAGGCCGCGGACGAGAGGGCCTCGACCGAACGCGGCACATCCGCGTCGGGCATGACAACGACGTAGTTCTTCGCGCCGCCGTTCGCCTGCACGCGCTTGCCGTTGCGGGTGCCGGTCTCGTGGATGTACTTCGCGACGGGTGAGGACCCCACAAAGGAGACCGCCTTCACCTTCGGGTGGGCGAGCAGCGCGTCCACGCACTCGCGGCCGCCGTGGACCACGTTGAGCACTCCCTTGGGC